>DAOOOU010000001.1:0-26439 GCA_035387905.1 Bacilli bacterium
CAAGTTTAATCGTTTTTTCACAACCAAAAACAGCTTCTTCAAAAGATAAATTTAGTTTAACTAAAACATCTTCACCTTTGGTTGGTCGGGAACTACTTTTACGGCTATTATTAAAGCCAAAACTACCCCCAAAGAATTCTTCGAAGATACTACCTAAATCAAAATCACTTGGATTAAAGCCCCCAAAACCACCTGCTCCTCCTGGGCCACCTTGTTCAAAAGCGGCATGACCATATTGATCATAAGCCTGTCTTTTTTCTTGATCACTTAAAACAGCATAAGCTTCACCGAGTTCTTTAAATTTCGCTTCGGCATCCTTTTCTTTATTAACATCAGGGTGGTATTTTTTAGCTAATTTGCGAAAAGCACTTTTAATTTCTTGTTCGGTAGCATTTTTAGAAACACCTAAAATATCATAATAATCTTTTTTATTTGCCATTATCTCAACCTCTAACTATTTTCTATTGTATCAAATAAATCTATTAAATCGGAAAAAGCTGTTATTGCCTCGTCAATAATTTGGGGTTTAGTCATATCAAGGCCTAATTCTTTAATTAAATTTAGGGGATAATCACTACCACCTTTAGTTAAAAATGCTAAATACTTAGTTAACATTTCTTGATCCTGAGCCATTATTTTATGGGCAATATAAGTTGCCATACTAATTCCGGTAGCATATTGATAGTAGTAATAATTATAATAAAAATGAGGCACCGCTGACCAACCATACTGAGCATTAGGTGAAATCTTAACTTGCTTTTGATAGAACTTTTGCAATAAGTTAAGCCAGATGTTATTGATTGTTTCATTAGTTACGGTTTCATTATTCTGGAGTTTCTCATGAAGTTGAACCTCAAAGTCAGCACCCATTGTTGCTTTAAATAAATTACTATAATATAAGTTTAATAAATTACTTATAATATATAATTTTTCTTGTTTATCTTTTGACTTATTAAGTAAATAATGAGCCATTATTATTTCGTTAGTTAAAGATGCTACTTCCGCAAGGAAGATACTGTGGTCATAATATTGATAAGGATTGTTTAATACTGAATAATAACAATTAATGGCATGACCTAACTCATGGGCAAGTGCGGAGACATCATCTAATTTATTCTCATAATTAGCTAAAATAACTGGTTTAGCACTATAATTAGGCATACAATAAAAGCCTGATGCTTTGCCTTTGTTATGATAGACATCAATCCATCTTTCCTTAAAAGCTTTATTTATTATATTACCATAATCCTTGCCTAAAGTCCCAAGTGCTTCAATAATTATTCTTTGTGCTGTTTCATATGGATAATCTTTATCTAAGCTACTAACTAAATTAGCATTTAAATCATAGTCAGTTAAGGTTTTTACTTTTAATTGGGTTTTTAATAATTGATAGTATTTAGTTAATACTTTAAGCTTATTATCTACGGTATTAATTAAATTGTAATAAATCTGGGGATCAAGATCATTTTTATATAATGATTCCGCTAAAGCGCTTTGATAACCACGCGTGATTGCTTCTAAATTTTCGCTTTTGTAACAACCAATTAAATTTTCACTTAAGCAAAGGTTATAAGCTTGATACTGCTTACGATATAGTGTCGTTACCCGTTTTCTTACAGCCCTTGAAGAGCTATGAATATATTTACGGTAATTACTATTATTAAGTTCTACTTTCTGCTGATTCTCGTCAATAAAAGAACCATATTTTATTTGGGAATTAACAATAAAGTTAAACGATTTGTAAAAACCATCAGTAATACTATTAAAATTAGTCATTAACTCTTCTTTGTCAGTTGGTAATATATAATCAGCAAAGCGATAAATTTTTGCTAAAACAAAAGCATAAGGGGCTAAACTTGCTTCTTGGGTAAGATATTTTTTAATTACTTGATAATCAGTTTTTAATAATTCGGGTAGAATAAAACTTTGTTCGGTATTCATTTTAGTAATTAAATTAGCAATTCGCACTTGATTTTGCAGATGTTCATTATTTTCACAATCCTCATCTTTTTTTAGATAGGTATATACAGCAATTTTTTCCATTAATAATGATAAAGCATGATAATCTTTTAAAAATTTACTTAAAGTTATAGCATCCTTAGTAATTATCCCCCGATAATTTAAGATTGCTGCGGCCTTTGTTATTAATTGCTGAACATCATGCTCAAAAGCTTCAGGTTGCTTGTAAAAATCACTTAAATCCCACTGATATTGCTCGGCAATTTCCGCTCTTAGTTTTTGTTTTTTAGCCATATTTTACCTCCGCCATAATTAAAAAGAGACTTAGCTCTTTTTAATAATTATTTTTCTTCGTAAGATGCTTCTTTAATTTCTTCTTCATTATTTGAAGAAACATTATCTTCATTAGGTGTTTGATTATTTTTAGCTGCTTCTTCATAAACTTTAGTTGCTAAAGCCATTGCTTTCTCATTTAAAGCTTCCGATTTTTGTTTAATATCATCAATATCATCATCTTTTAAGGCTTTCTTCAAATCAGCAATTTTATCTTCAACTTCTTCTTTTTCTTGATCACTAATTTTGTCACCTAAATCTTTTAAGGCTTTTTCGGTAGCAAAAATGTTACTATCAGCTTCATTACGAACTTCAGCTTCCGCTTTACGTTTTTCATCGGCTTCTTTATTAGCTTCTGCTTCTTTCATCATTTTATCAATTTCTGCATCAGATAAATTTGTTGATGAAGAAATGGTAATACTTTGGGCTTTATTAGTTCCTAAATCTTTAGCGGTAACATTAACAATCCCATTAGCATCGATATCAAATTTAACTTCAATTTGTGGTACTCCTCTTGGTGCTGGTGGAATATCTCCTAGTTGGAAATGACCTAAGGTTTTATTATCCGCTACCATTGGTCTTTCACCTTGAAGAACATGAATATCAACTGCTGGTTGATTATTCTCCGCAGTACTAAAGATCTGACTCTTACTTGTTGGAATAGTTGTATTTCTGGGAATTAAAACCGTCATAACATTACCTAAAGTTTCAATTCCTAGACTAAGCGGTGTAACATCAAGTAATACTAAGTCGCCCATTTCGCCAGTTAATACGCCACCTTGAATTGCCGCCCCCATAGCTACAACTTCGTCAGGGTTAACTCCTTTATGGGCTTCTTGACCTAATTCTTTTTTAACTAATTCCTGAATATAGGGGATTCTTGTTGAACCACCAACTAAAATTACTTTATTAATATCGCTAGCTTTTAATTTAGCATCTTTCAAAGCTTTATGTACTGGCTCTAAAGTACTATCAAATAAATCACGACATAGATCTTCAAACTTAGCACGGGTAATATCCATTTCAAAATTTACTGGTGACCCATCAACTTGGGCTATAAATGGCAAGGAAATTTGGGTTTTAGCTAACCCTGATAAATCCTTTTTCGCTTTTTCGGCAGCTTCTTTAACTCTTTGCATTGCGGCTTTATCTTTAGTGACATCAACATCAGTTTCTTTCTCAATTTGTTTAATAATATAATCCACTAAGCGATCATCAAAGTCGTCACCGCCTAAGCGATTATTACCACTAGTTGCTTTAACTTCAAAAACCCCTTCACCAACTTCTAAGATCGATACGTCAAAAGTACCACCACCTAAGTCATAAACTAAAATGGTATGTAAATTATCTTGTTTGTCCAAGCCATAAGCTAAAGCCGCAGCTGTTGGTTCATTAATAATTCTTTCTACTTCTAAACCGGCAATTTTACCAGCGTTTTTTGTTGCTTGACGTTCGGCATCATTAAAATAGGCCGGAACGGTAATTACAGCTTTAGTTACCTTTTCTCCTAAATAACTTTCCGCATCAGCTTTTAATTTTGCTAATATTTTAGCACTTATTTCTTCAGGTGTATATTTCTTATCATTTGCCTCTACTTTAGCTTTAGTACCCATTTTTCTTTTAATTGAAGAAATGGTATTTTCAACATTAATTACGGCTTGACGTTTAGCCGTCTCACCAACTAATTCTTCACCTTTCTTGAAGGCTACTACTGAAGGCGTTGTTCGATTTCCTTCACTATTAGGAATAACCTTTGGTTCACCGCCTTCTAATACAGCGACACAACTATTAGTTGTTCCTAAATCAATGCCTATTATTTTACTCATTTTTATCTTCCTTTCTTTCTCTCTATTCGCTAACTTTTACCATTGCGAATCTAATAACTTTTTCTTGATATAGATATCCTTTTTGTAAGACATCAATTACTTTGTGTGCTTCTATCCCAGTGACTTTCTCGGTTAGCACAGCTTCCATCGTTGTATGGTCAAAATCTTTATTTAAACAATCAATTTCCTTAACCCCAAATTGTTCTAAAGTTGTTTTTAATTGGGAATACATCAATTTGAAACCATCTAAGAATTTAGAAACTTGATCGTCTAATACGGTGTCATCCATCTGAATGGCTCGCTCAAAATTATCTAATGTAGGTAAGATAGCTAGGATTATTGCTTCCCCATCATATTTAATAATTTCACCAATCCGTTCTTCATAGCGGCGGCGCATATTCTGCATCTCCGCATTTAAACGTAAGAATTTATCGTTTAATAATTGATAATCATTCTTCAGTTTTGCTTTTTCTTGAAGATCAACATTTGGTGTTGCTTCAGGAACTACTTCTTGATTATTGTTTTTTTTAGTCATTATTTATTTCCTTCCCTATGCTTATTATTTATTTCCAATATTTTTATTAATATATTCAAGAAGACCAACTACCCGTGCATATTCCATTCTTTTAGGTCCCACAATAGCAATTGTGCCTTCTTCGCCATTAATATTATATTTACTTTTAATGATTGTCACATTAGGATCGAATTCAGTATCTTCACCAATATAGATATTAATTCCTTGGTCTTTTTCCTCAATTTTTTTAATTAATGATTCATCTTCAAACTTATTAATAATATTCTTTATTTCGGCTGCATTGTTATATTCTGGTTGCTTTAAAATATTTGTTTTACCACTAAAGTGAACATTAGCATTGTTTTTAGTAAAATCATTAAAAGCATCATAGAAAATATTATATACCGCTTCATACTGAATAATTTTTTTAGCAATAATTGGCTTGATGTCATACTCTAAACGCATGCTAACTTCATCAATTGGGGTACCCACGAGCATCTTATTAATAATTTCACTCGTTTTAATTAGTTCTTCAATAAAGATTTCTGGAGGAATCACAAATTGTTTATTTTCGACAATTCCTTTATTAGTACAAACTAAGGCGACAACTTTATTTTCTTCAAAGGGAATAATACTGATTTGTTGCAATGTATTATCCTTAGAATTTTTACCTAAGACAACACTCGTATAATTCGTAATATCACTGATTATTGCCATACACTGGCTAATGGTATCATTGATTGCTAACTGTTGATTATGAAATATAGTTTGCAACTTAAGCATGTCATCGCCAGTTAGTTCTTTTGGTTTCATTAAATGTTCAACATAATAACGATAACCCATTTCACTAGGTACGCGCCCTGAAGAAATATGATTTTTTTCAATATAACCTAAGTTTTCTAAAACCGCCATTTCATTACGAATTGTAGCACTAGATATCTTGAATTTTTTGCATAACATCTTACTACCTACTGGTTTTACTAACTTAATATATTGCTCGATAATTTCCTTAAGTAGTTCCTTTTGTCGTTCATCCATAAAAGTCACCTCTTGGCACTCTTCTTTTTTAAGTGCTAATAACATTATAATTGGCTTTTTAGCACTTGTCAATAGCTGAGTGCTAATTTTTTTATAAAAACAAAAGGTGCTTTTAGCACCCTTTAATTAAGCTCTGTACCAGTCGTTAAATCAAACTGATGATCAACATAATTTGTTCCGTCATAGATTGAAATTGTCGCTTGATTAGAAGTAAAACTTATCTTGTAAGGTGGCTTATCTAAGTTAGCATAATCTTTAGTTGTTAACGGTAATTTGACGTTATTAATGACGTTTTGATTTTGATAATCATATAATGTTAGGGAATTTGGTTCATCGACGACAGCGACGTAATCATCATAAAGATCTACATAGATATGACTGAAATCAAGTACTTGGTTACCTTGATAATCATAAACATAGTAACGGTTGCTTTTTTTAACTTTCAAATAAAGATCAGTATAATTAACGATTTTACCATCATAAGTGATTGTACTTATCAAGTTATCAGATAATAATTTCCATTTATTATCCGTTGTTTGAACTAACATATACTTACCCAATTTTTCCATACTCGTATAATTAAAATCGTAGATAACGGCAACGCCATCTTGATCAATACTCAGCATGCCCATTTTATTACTCTTGTTTTTGGCAACAACTTGTAAGTCATCACTTGTCACATGATTTAGAACACCACTATTAGCAGCCGTATATGTATTAACTGAAAGATATGTCCCCAAAACTTTTTTATTCATTAAATCATATAATTTTATTACGGTTTGACTACTTGAAGCACCACTTGGAGTATCGTAAATAAAGACAAATCTTTGATTAATAATCGGAATCATCGCTTGGCGATTTTGATTAGTTTCTAATTCATTATTTTCATAAACCGTGTCACTTGCTGGTAAACAATTTTTGAGTCCACTAGCTAGATCTTGGTTAGGATTAGTACAAGGGTATGAGCCAATTAATATTTCTTTGGCGAGGTCTTCATAAAAATATAATTTGCCACCAAAGTAACTATAATAAGCTAATGCTTTAGCAAATGATCCTTCTTGTAAATTAATATTGTATACTTTATCTTGTTCCTTACTTTCATTAACCGCTACCGTTAAGCGGTTATTTTCTTCACCTAAAGTTATAATTGCGGCATATTTTTTGCTAATCTCAACACCATCTTCATCATATGTAATCTCTGGATTATAAGTTGTATTAAGTAAAATAATGCCCTCTTCATTTAATTTAGTGTTATTAATATCACGAGCTAATAAACGATTTTGATCGTTAACGATTAAAAAATAAGGTCCACATAAATAAATATACTTATTATCTTTTGCTAATTCTTTTGCCGTATGATCAGTTATGGTATATCTGCCGGAAGCATCTTTTAATTTGACATAAGTATCATTATAGCCGACTATTTGATTTTTAAAAGCAACAGCACTTAAACTACCATTGTAGTTTGCTAAATACCACTTATTACTTTTTTTAGCAATAACATAATTAGTTTTAGCATCTTGATTCTCAATAATTCCTAAATAATCATTAGTAAATGTAATCTTCGTTTTAACTTCCGTAGCACTAATTTCTAACATGCCATACTTACCTTCACTGTCTTTAGCAATGACATAGTCCTGAATTAAAGAATTATAAGCTTTAATTAACTGATAGTAACCTATCGTCTTTTTTGTTTTAATATTATAAAGAATAACAACTCCTGATTCAGCAGTTTTATTATCATAAATAAAGACATAATTATCAAAATAAATCTTTGACCTTAATTTTATTTCTTGCCCATCTTCAGCAAGTAATTTTGGTTTATCAAAATCATCCTCATTATCAAGATAAGCAACATAACATAGTTTTTCGGCTTTATTTTCACAATTATAAGTACCAATTTCTTTATTATTGCTAACAAAAATTAATTTACCATCTTTATAACTATAATTATCATTGATCACAATTTTACTTGGAGTTGCAGTTTTTTTTGCTTCAGGAGCAAAATGTTTTAATAACCAAAAAGTAACTCCGGCAATTACGATTAATAAAAGCACAACCCCACTAATTAACATTACTTTTTTCTTTTTCGATAAAGATTGCCAAAACTTTTTGATTTTTTTAAAGCATTGTTTTTTGATTTTTGGTTCTTTACCTGCTGCTTTAATTTCGGGAGCTTGCTTTTTCTCAGCAACAACCAATTCTTTTAATTCATCTAATTTTTTAGTCTTTTCTTGATCAAAAATTTCACTCATAAAAACACCTCTATTATTTATCATATTATAACATATTCTAAATCATTTTAATTAAAATTTCATTCATTATATATAAGCGTTCTGGATTAATAAAAATATTACCGTTTTTATAGATTAAATCTTTGCTTTTAAGCAGTGGCTTGATGGGAAAAACCTCTTGCATATTAAGTTCGAATTTATCAAAAAAGGCTTTCAGATTAATTCCTTCGCTTTTACGTAGGCCAAGTAATAATTCGTTTTCCATAATCGTTGCTTTACTTAACATTTCTTCTTTTAAAACATACTTACCTTGGAAATAATCAGTTAAACTTCGCGTGTTTTCGTATCTTACCCCAAAAGTATAACCATGAGCCCCCACCCCAAAGCCATAGTATTCTAAATTATGCCAATAATTTAAATTATGTTTTGCAGCATAGCCTTTTTTAGCAAAATTACTTACTTCATAATGAAGATATTTTTTTGTTGCTAATTTACGACAGATCGTATCATACATCTGGCGGTCTAAATCTTCGCTAATCGGATTAACACAAGCTATGCCAATTTTGGTATTATCTTCGACAATAAGGGAATAAGTACTAATATGTTCCGGTTTTAGTTTTAGAAATAAACGTAAATCTTTTTTTAAATCCTTTATTGTTTCACCAGGAATACCATAAATTAAATCAAGATTAATATTATTAAAATGATATTGGCGAACAAGAGCAAGCTTTTCACTAACATCTTTAAAAGTATGATTACGTTCCATAAACGCTAATTTTTTACTGTTAAATGATTGAACCCCAATACTTAAGCGATTAACAGGGTAATTACTTAAAAGTTTTAATAAATTTTCCGTTAAATCATTAACATTACATTCAAAAGTAAACTCAACCTGATCAGCTAGTTTTAGCTTGCCAATAATATCAAATAAGTATTTTAAGTCTTTTTCACTTAAAGCACTTGGTGTGCCGCCACCAATATAGATTGTTTTAATTAGCTCATCATGATACTTATCCTTAATCTCATTTACTAAAGCATTTAGATACTTTGTCACCCAAGGGCCATGCATTAATACTTTACAAAAATCACAATAAGAACAGATATTTTGACAAAAAGGAATGTGAATATAAACACTTTCCATAACTTTCACCCTTCTTTAGTCTTTCTTTTTTAATACTGCTAAAAAAGCTTCCTGAGGAACTTCTACACTGCCGACCATCTTCATTCTTTTTTTACCAGCTTTTTGTTTTTCTAGCAACTTCCGTTTACGTGAGACATCGCCGCCATAGCATTTAGCTAAAACGTTTTTGCGCATCGCACTAATATTCTCCCGAGCAATTACTTTACTACCAACCATGGCTTGAATTGGTACTTGAAACATTTGCCGCGGAATAATCGTTCTTAGATTTTCGACAATATCTTTACCTCGTTGATAAGCAAAATTTTTATGGACAATTAAACTTAAGGCATCCACCGTTTCACCATTAATGAGAATATCCATTTTAACTAAACTACTTGGTAAGTAACCGCTCATTTCATAATCTAATGAAGCATAACCTTTGGTAGTACTCTTTAGAGTATCAAAAAAGTCATAAACAACTTCTGATAAAGGTATATGATAATGAATATTAACTCGCGTTTGGTCTAAATAATCCATGGTCTTAAAGTTACCTCGTTTATTTTGACATAATTCCATAATTGGTCCAATGTATTCTGCAGGGACAATTATACTAGTTAAAATATAGGGTTCTCTAATCTCTAAAATAGTTCCTCGATCGGGCATTTTATGAGGCGAATCAATAGTAATTACTTCATGATTAGTTAATTCGATTTCATAAATAACACTAGGACTTGTGGCAATTATATCAAGATTAAACTCACGTTCAATCCGACTCATAATAATTTCCATATGAAGGAGTCCCAAAAAGCCACATCTAAAACCAAAGCCTAAAGCTTCTGAAGATTCTGGTTCATAAGCTAAAGCCGCATCATTTAATTTCAGTTTTTCTAAGGCATCTCTTAATGCCACAAACCGATTTGGTTCAACCGGAAATAAACCGGAATAAACCATTGGTTTCATTTTCTGATAACCCGGTAAACTTACTTGGGCTGGATTATTCACACTAATAATTGTGTCACCAACATTTACTTTACTAATATCTTTAATACTGGCACATAACCAGCCAACTTCACCGCAAACTAATTCGTTTTTCTTAACTTCTTTGGGCGTATTAACTCCTAACTCAACAATTTCATATTCTTTATTGGCCATCATCATTTTAATTCGCTCTTTAGCATGAAAAACGCCATCAACTACTCTAATTAAGGCAACTACCCCACGGTAGGGGTCAAAAAAGCTATCAAAAATTAAAGCCCGTGGCGGATTATTATTTATTTGGGGACCAGGTATTCGTTCAATAACTGCTGCTAAAAGTTCTGGTACCCCTTCCCCAGTTTTGCCACTACATAAAATTATTTCTTCTTTTTTAAATCCTAAAACACTAACTAGTTCGTTAGTTACTCGCGTAATATTAGCGTTTGGTAAATCAATTTTATTGATCACCGGAATTATTGTTAAATTGTTCTTCATTGCTAAAAATAAATTAGCTAAAGTCTGGGCTTCAATCCCTTGAGCGGCATCAACTACGAGTATTGCTCCTTCACAAGCGGCTAAACTACGGCTCACTTCATACGAAAAATCGACATGGCCAGGGGTATCAATTAATTGTAAAATATATTCTTGATTTTGATAATTATATTTTAACTGCACAGCATTTAATTTAATTGTTATCCCACGTTCACGTTCTAAATCCATATTATCAAGTAGCTGCTCTTTCATATCACGATCAGCAACCCCACCGGTAATTTCTAAGATGCGATCTGCAAGAGTACTTTTACCATGGTCAATATGAGCAATTATCGAAAAATTACGAATGTTTTTCTGCTCCATTTTCTCACCTATTACTAATTATATAATAAATATCAGGTAAAAAATAGTTTTTTATAAAAATGAAAAACAAGCTTTCGCTTGCTTTCATGAATTTTAAATTTCTGAGTTATAGAGTTTTTGATAAATATCCGATTGTTTTAATAATTCTTGATGAGTACCTTTAATTACCGCTTGACCTTGATCAATAATAATTATTTCATCTGCATCTTGAATTGTTGATAAACGATGAGCCACAATAATTATTGTGTGATCAACTACTAAGTTATCAATTGTTCGTTTAATATACTCTTGAGATTCATTATCAAGGGCACTGGTGGCTTCATCAAAGAGAATTACCTTAGTATCTTTAAGTAAAGTACGAGCAATAGCTAATCTTTGCTTTTGCCCACCTGATAAATTAATCCCTCCCTCACCAATAATTGTCTCATATTGATCCGGTAAAGACTCAATATAATCAGCAATATATGCTTTTTGACAAAGAGTTTTAATTTCTTCAAGGGTAACATCAGCTTTAATTAAGGTAAAGTTTTCTCTAATTGATTTATTAAATAAATACGGATTTTGGCGAATAACAGAAATGTTTTTTCTTAATTCGGTTTCGGATAATTGAGCAATATTCTTACCATCAATGGTAATCTTACCTGCTATCGGATCAAAGTATCTTAATAGTAAATTAAAGATTGTTGATTTACCCATCCCACTACGGCCGATAACCGCAATTTTTTTATTAGGTTCAATCTTCATCTGTAAATTATCAAGAATTAAGTTTTCGGTTGTATTATATCTAAAAGAAACCCCTTTAAATTCAATAATCCCTTGGGGATTAACTAATTTATTACGGCCGAAACGCTCGTCAGGATAAAGAACATTGCTAGTTAGTTCATCAATCCTTTTTAAAGAAACAGTCATTTTTTGATAACTTACTCCAAACTCCGAAAATGATTCAATAGCATCACTAATACGCCACATATACATTTCCATCATTAAGAATAGATCAAAAGCAATCTTGCCTTTAAAAAATAGATAACCACAAGTAAATAATAAACCCCATTCGAGACAAATATAAGTGATATTTAAAGCATAATTATAAATTAATTCGGTTTTGCGAATAACTTTTTGTTCATGGTATAAGTTATCAATATTCTGCCCAATTAAGGTCATAATATTGTGCTTGATACCCAAGGCTTTAATCTCTCTAATACCATTTAAGGTTTGTGAAGTAATTTTTACATATTCATCACCACGTTTTTTAATGTTTTCTTGGGTCTCTTTAATTTTGGGATAAAAAACATTAGATAATAAATATATCGCCCCACTAAATATTACTAGTTCTATGGTTATTACATAGGATACTTTTAAGGAAATAACGATAATTATTATGACCATGATTAATCTTGAAGCCAGTTTAATTAACCGGCTGAATAAGTCCATAATCCGATCCGGATCAGAATATATCCGATTTGTTAATTCGCCGACACTAAGGTCTTCAAATGCTTTAGTTGGTAAATTAAGAACTTTAGCAAATAAATCTTTACTAACATTATTCATAAACTTTAACTCTAAATAATTATGATAAACATCTTTGGGAATAGTTAAGATATTATTATAAATAATAGCTGTACCATCCCAAGCCGTTAAAAATATCAAAAATGTTAACCATTCTTTATGAACGAGAGCATCAATAGCTTGTGACCATAAATACGGGTATAACAATGATTGAAAAGTAATGAAAAAAGTTAAAAAGATATAAATCGTTAGTTTAATTTTATCATTCTTAAAATACCGTCCTAAGACTTTAAAATATTTTAAGTTTTTCATATGGTTCTTCCTTTCATAAAAAATAGTTACTAAACAGTAGCTATTCTATATGAAAAAAACCTTAATCGTTAACGATCTAAAGACTCGTGGGCAAAGACCCACAATAGCTACTATTTATCTTTTGTTGTTGAATTTGTTTAATCATTTTCCCACTCCTCTCTTTAAAATTCCCCTTCAGTTTAAATGATTTTACTTATTTTGTCAATCTTTTTTAAAAACCCCGGCCACCGCCGCCACCGCCGCCAAAGCCGCCACCGCCGCTAAAGCCGCCACCAAAACCACCACTTGTTGTTTGGACAGAGTTAGCATTTGCTGCGGAAATTGCTTGATGAACTGCGGTATTAACACTACTACTCAAAGCATTACTCATATGCAAATAATATATAGGCATAAAATCGGTTTGGGCAGTATTCTCATTTATTTCGTTAAATCTCGTGTTCATCACCTTTTGGACTTTTCCCGCTAAACCAAAGATAACAGCATATACTAAATATCTTTCCCAAAGAATTATTTCTGGTAATTCTTTAGTATCAAAAAGGCCAAAATCATTTAAGAATCTTTTAAAAGCTAACCACTTTTGATAGTGATCATTTCCTTTAGGGGTTCTTTTGGTAAAAACAATTGTATAAATAATAAAAGGTACCACTAAAATAATTAATAACTTTGCATAAGCAAAACCAGTAATATTAGCGATTGCTGCTAACCAAATGAATAAGCCAACAAAAGCCATGATAAAAGCATAAACTTTTACTTTTAACATTCCTTCAAAAAAACCTTGAGCTTTTGCTTCAACAACGACCTTATGGCGCCAATTACTATAACTAGTAGTAAATTCATTATAAGTTACCTTTGATTTACCGTAAGCCTTTAAACCGCTTAAGGTAAATTGCTCTTTATTACCTACTTTATTAAAAAGAAAATCAATCAGATATTTTTCTGTATCATTTGTCTGATTATCATTTTGGTAAGTAAACTCATAATTCTTTTTTGGTAATTCTTTAACCGTAATATTCTTTTTATATATTAAATTCATGATTGAAGCACTTAAGGCATTAGGCGTAATTCTTTTATTCATTAAATAGTCAATAACTTCAACATTATAATCTTCAATAAACTGGCGATTATATTTAGCTTTAAAAGAGTTTGGATATTCCTTATCATAGCGTTGGCGAATAACAATAAAACTCATTATTAAAAGAATCGTATATCCTAAAGCACTATATTCAATACCATAAAATATTTCTTTGATTCTTGCTCGTTCTTCATTGGCCAGTGCTGCTTGCTCATCCCCATAAGCAATTATCGCTTTAAAAGCATTTTGCTCAGAACGTCTTAACGTTTTTTGATCAGTAATTAAACCTAAAGCAAAAGTTGTTCTTAAAGATAATGGTGTATTCATGGCTAAAGGACTAATTTGGGCTCTAAAACCAATTTTATCAATAAAAGTTGCTGTCCCATTTAATGGCCCAAAAGCCCAAATTCGAAAATAATTACTTTGATCACTTTGCGGTAACAGAACTCTGATTTCAACATTAGCTATATCATCATCAAGATTTTGGCCAACAATGTTGTAATAAAATTCGGCGACATCATTATGAATTACTACAACATTATCAATATAATATTCATAATAAAATACTTGCGTTTGATTATTCATTGCACTATAAGTTCGCAGACGATAACCATCAGTGATATCAGCAATGGTATAGTAAGCATTATTATTCTGCTTAGTCGGTAATAAATAGGTAATGTCTTTTTGTAAAAGATCAAAATTGGCTGCCGTATTTAAGATATAAGCACTAGCTTTAATATCATAAATATTAGTGGCATTATAGATGGCGCTATTGGCAAAATCGATTTTTCCGGGTTGATAATTACTTAAAAGACTGTTTTTATATAACAAATCACGCTCATAACCATTTAATGAACCATTAATGACAAAAGCTTCTTTAACAAAGACGTCGCCATTAGCTTGAATTTGATAATTAGCAAAATAATTAGTAATTTTATAATCAACTTCCACCGCTTTAACTACTGGGATAAACAAAAAGCAACTAAGCAAGATAAGTATTTTTTTCATATCTATTCACCTACTTTTATTTTAGCACATTTTCCCACAAAAAAACTAGCAACTAGTACTAGTTCTTAATAACTAAAATTGAACTTTAATATTTTCGCGCTCGGTATTTGCAACTTCAAAGAAAGTTGCTTTTTCGAAACGGAAAATACTAGCGATGAGATTACTGGGAAACATTTCTACTTTGTTATTATATTGTAATACCCCATCATTATAGAATTGACGGGCAAAAGATATTTTATCTTCAGTATCTTTTAAATCGCCTTGCATTTGCATAAAATTAGTATTGGCTTTCAAATCCGGGTAACTTTCAGCCAAAGCAAACAATTTAGAAATTACATTTGTCAACTCACTATTAGCTTTCATCTCTGCTTCGGGAGTCTTAGCTGCGGTAAAACTATTGCGAGCTTCAACAACTGCGGCAAAAGTCTCACTTTCATGCTTAGCATAACCTTTAACTGTTTCTAATAAATTAGGAATTAAATCAAATCTTCTTTTCAATTGTACATCGATTTGGGCCCATTGATCCTTTACTTTATTTCTTAGTGATACAAGCGCATTATAATTAACAACAATAAAACCACCAATAATAAGTAATAACCCACCACCAATAATAATTATGATTAACCATCCTGGCATATAATCATACCTCCTTATATTATTTATTTTAGCACAAATTAATTAGATAAACAATAAGCGTTTATTTAATTAAGCTTTTTATTTTCTTTAATAAATTATATATTTTATATAAAGGATGAAACCCAATTTCAAAGGAACCAAGCAGTTCTTCAACATAGCCCCCAAAACCCTTTTTAAAGTCATAAACACCATAGTCTTTACCTTTTTTATCAAATACATCTTTAATACCATAAAAGTTATAACGACGATAATTATGGGCTAAGGCATACTGAATGATATCCCATTGCAAAGCATATTGTCCGCAAAAACTCATATATGCTTCATAACTACCACTAAATAAATAGACAACTTCATCGCCATAAAGCATAAACATAGCTCCAGCCAAGACAATAATTGGCCCTTGGGCTTTTTTTAATTGTTCAATTTGACTGATTTTTTGTTGATTATTAATTATTTCTTGGCGCATGTTTTCTTTTTTATGTTGATTAGATGCTGAGTCGGATAACGCTTCTAGTTTTTGCTTAAAATTATTATTTTCGTTAATTAAGACTTCTAAGTATTGATTACAATCTAATTCACATACTTTATAAACCACATCATCTTTAAAAGCACGGTACATTAATTGATAATATTTTAGTGATTTATCACCAAAAGACCTTCGTTCGCAAGTTTCCGTAGTAATTTTTTTGAACTGATCTAATTCTTCATATTTTAAGGTCCTAATCTTTAATTGATACTTTGTCATGGTGCGATTAATATAATTTCTTGTACTAGGTCGCATCTCATTTAGTAACTGTTCCTTAGTTTTACCCGCTAAATCTAAACAATAAACCCATTTAACTTGGCTTGTTTCACCGATATAATTATAACCAAGCTTTGCTAATTTAGCATATAAGTGGTGGTTATTGATACCATCAATAATATTAGCTTCAGTATCTCTTGAGATGCTTGGCAGATAAGGATCAATTATTAATTTATAACCCCCCTTAGCTTTTAAAAATAAAATGATTTGTTGGGTAAAATAAGTTAATAACTCATCATTTTCATAATCAATTAGAAAACCCTTATATGCTTCGAAGGCTTTTTTTCCTAAAAAAGTACCACTACAAGCAACTAAACTAGCAGCAACTAATTTATTATTTTCTTCTACCCCTAACAAATACACTTCAACAGCACTATCTTTCATTCTTTGATACATCATTGGCGTTTGAAAAAAATTCTTTTGCGCAGAATCTTGACCAAACTTTTTAAATTCAAGACAACTTATTTCTCTAAAATTCATATTTACTCCTAAATTAATTATACTATATTTGACGCAAGATTGTTACCTTTTTATAGCAAGATAGTTATTAATAAAAAAAATCATCAACTGATGATTATTTTTCCGTATTTGTTTCTTTGTCGCCAATTTTGATAACTTCTTCGTTTTTATAATATCCACATTTAGGACATGCCCGATGTGGTCTAATTGGCGCACCACATTTAGGACAAACAGTTAATGTTCCGACTTCTTTTTTCAAATGCGTACGACGCATTCTTTTTTTAGTTTTGCTCGTTCTTCTAAAAGGAACTGCCATATTCTCAATCCTTCCCTTTTTCAAGTAAGTCCGCTAGAGGAGCTAATCTTGAATCAATCTTCTTCGTTTCTTCATTTAATAATTCCCAACCTTCACCTTGCAACGCAATATCTTTATTTTCCGGTTTAGTAATTTTAATGGGAACCTCTAATAAAACATTTTGCCATAAAATAGCGATAATATCAAGTAAATTTTGTTGATTTTCATAATTTTGCCAAATACTATCTCCTTTTTCTTTAATTTCAATAGTAAATGGCTGGATGATTGGCGATAAATCAATAGCATCTTGTAAAACTAATTGACCACTGCATTTTAAATTAAGGGCTAACTCATTATTATGATCATAATACACTTGGCCTTCGACTATACAATCCTTAACTTCATTAAGACCAGGGAAATTATAAATTTTTTGATCAAAATCCACTTTTTCATTAATTTCAATCCCCGCTTGAGGAATTTTGCGAACATCAATTAGCACTTTTCATCACCTGCGTCCATAATTATATACCAGATACTAATTATTTTCAATTAAATAGCTATTTTATGATAGAATATTTTCAGGAGGAACTATGGAAATAATTGGTGTCGTTGCTGAATATAATCCTTTTCATAACGGCCATCTTTACCATCTAAATAAGATCAAAGAACTGTATCCTCAGTCTTTAATAATCGTGGTGGTAAATGGGTATTTTATGCAACGGGGTGAAATTAGTGTTTTAACCAAAGCAGATAAAACTAAAATTGCGCTTGATTATGGCGCTGATCTTGTTTTGGAACTACCTTTTGTTTTCGGTAGTCAATCAGCTGACAATTTTGCATATTATAGTATTAAAATTCTTAATAACATGCGCATTACTAAACTAGTTTTTGGTAGCGAATGTAATGATGTACAGTTGTTAAAAAAAATTGCAGATGAGCAACTTAATAATCCTCAAT
The DNA here is from genome assembly GCA_035387905.1 of Bacilli bacterium. GTDB lineage: Bacteria > Bacillota_I > Bacilli_A > RF39 > UBA660 > DAOOOU01. Next base: position 17,902 of record DAOOOU010000001.1, read on the forward strand.
ACCAAGAAAATGTTAGTCGTTATTTAAAGGAAGGCATTAATTATCCGACCGCTTTAGCAAAAGCGCTAAATAATAGTGCTGATTTAAATGCTCCTAATGATCTTTTAGGAATATCATATATTAAAGCTATTAGCAAAGTTAATCCCCAAATTGAAGCCGTCACTATTGCTCGCACTAATGATTATCATGATCTTACCAGTAACGAGAAAATAATTAGTGCTAGTAATATTAGAAAAAAAATTACTCAAAAAGAAGCAGTTTCTAAGTATCTACCAGCCTATTCACAAGCCTTAATTATTGATGGTAATTATGAGAACTTATTTACTTATTTAAAATATCGCATCTTAAGTGATGATATAAGCCAGTATTTGACGGTCGATGAAGGCATTGAAAATCGAATTAAACAACAACTAACTAAAGTTAATAGTTTCCCTGATTTAATTAAAGCAATTAAAACCAAGCGTTATACATATAATAAAATAAGCCGCATGCTAATCCATATTCTTATTGGCTTTACCAAAAGCGATCATCATAATTGTGCTTTAACTTATACAAAAGTTTTAGGCTTTAATCAGCAAGGCCAAAAATATCTTAATGCAATTAAAAAAGCAATTTTAATAAATTTAAAAGTAGATAAAAATTCCCCTCAATATCAATATGAAATTCGGGCTAGTCAAATCTATGATCTTATTCAAGGGACAAATACTCTGGCCTTTGAATTAAGCAATAAACCTTTAAAAAAAGACTAAATATTTAGTCTTTTTATATATTGCGGATTAGGAATTAACTGCTTATTTAAAGTAAGTACTTGATTGGGATAAGAACCATACATCGTTTTTTGAGTATCCCGTTTGATATTTACAATTGCTTTTTGAATGAGGGGATCAAGCATCGTCTCATATATTTCTTTTACCTTCTTTTTATCATTAAAACGACTATAAATAGAACAAAAGTCTAGTACCGTTACATTGCCTCTTAATGATAATAGATATTCTAAGGTTTGGAAATCTAGGGATGATAAGTCTTTATGATATTCAGCAATACTATGCATAATATATTCTTTTTCTAATTCTTTCTTAGTATTTACCATCATATAATTTATAAAGTTATCAATCTTACCTTGATTTTTAATGTCTCTAATAATCCGATCATAGCTGGCATCAAGACTAATTGCCCGGTTAAAAATAATATAGGGATAAGCATTTTCATTAAGCAAATACCACATAGCTAGGGTTCTACTAGTACGGCCATTAATATCAAAATAGGGATGAATATAGACAAAATAATAATGCATGATTTGGGACTTAATAAAATAATCAGTACTTGTTGCTAAATCATTATTAGTATTTACAAAGGTAAAATATTGATCCATAAAATATTCAAGTACTGACTCATCAAGACCCATATCGTAACTATCGTCTAGCCTGCCGTTACGCAGAATAAATACCGGGGCTTCACGATAATAAGGCCCCATTCTTTGCTCATCTTCCGGTTCAAGTAAATCTTTACTGAGAATCTGATATAGTTGGCGTAGGGTTTCTTTATTAATTTGATATCCTTGTAAAATATAGCGATAACCATTATATAAGTTTTTAATCCGATTTCGGCGATTAATATCATTTATACTAGCTGCATCCGCAATAACTTGTTCAATTAAGCGAATATCATCGGTGATTCCTTCAACCGCATTATTAGCTTTTAATTCCAAACGAAATAAAGCGGAAGTTAAAAACTCTTTAGTTTGTAAATATGGGTTTTCATCCAAAAATAATTCTAACTCCGCTTTTAATTCGTTAAAACAATCTTTACAAATAGTCATTTGCCGTTTATCGGCTAATGGTAATGGTAAAATTATTTTTTCTTGATTGATAGTATCCATTATATCCCCTCAATGAAGCATCTATTATAGCAAAAAATAATCAAATTACTACTTTTTTTGACATTTAGGGCAGTAATAAGTGCTCCGCCCATTGAGTTTAGCCCTTAATATTACTGAACCACAATTGGGACAGTTTGTTTTTTCCCGTTGATGGACTTGTAAATATTGCTGGAATTGACCAGTAACGCCTAAACTGGAAGTATAACTTTTAATTGTTGTACCACCTAGTTCAATTGCTTGGGCAATAATCTGATTACTAGCATCAATTATTCTTTGACATTCTTTGAGGGTTAAATCTTTACCTCGTCGCCAAGGATTTATTTGAGAAGCATAAAGGACTTCATTAGCATATATATTACCTAACCCACTAATAATCTTTTGATCCAGTAAAATACTTTTTATAGCTAGGCTTTTATTCCTTAGTTTAGCATATAAATATTTACTAGTTAGATTTTGATCATTGGGTTCAAGACCTTGTCTAGTAATAGTTTCTATAATATTTTCTGATTTTGGGATAAGTAACATCCGACCAAATTTACGGGTATCATGATAGCGAAGTTCACTATTATCAGTAAAGGTAATAATAACGTGTTCATGCTTAACTATCGGCATTTGCTGATCTTTAAGAAAAAACTTACCTTCCATGCGTAAATGGCTAAATAAATAATCTTGTCCCAAGTCAAAAATTAACCATTTACCACGCCTTAAAATATCAATAATTACTTTGTTTTTCAGTTCTTTGATAAATAATTCGGCATTAGGGGTAACCATTTTCTCATAAAGGACAGTGACTTTTTTTATTTTTTTATTAATTATTTGGGTTCTTAAGGTTCGACGAACGGTCTCTACTTCAGCAATTTCTGGCATTTAATCCTCCTCTAATCATTATTTAGCATCATACCAATTTTGACCATAATCAATTGTTACTTTTAAAGGGACACTTAATTTTAGTGCATTTTCCATTTGGGTTTTAACAATTGCGGTTACCTGCTCTTTTTCATTATTATAAACATCAAAGATTAACTCATCATGAACTTGTAAGACCATTTTACTTTTTAATTTTTTCTTAGTAAATTCTTGGTCAATTGCTACCATTGCTTTTTTAATAATATCGGCACTTGTGCCTTGAATTGGAGTATTTAAAGCAATTCTTTCGCCTGCTGCCCGAATCATATAGTTTTTATTATTAAGTTCATCAATTACTCGTTTACGGTTAAATAAAGTTCGGACACAGCCTTGTTCATAAGCTTCAACCACAATCTGGTCCATATATTTTTTAACTCCCGGATATAATTCTAAATATTTATCAATAAACTGCTTCGCTTCATTAGCGCTAATTTCTAAGTTTTCCCCTAAACCAAAACCACTAATGCCATAGACAATACCAAATATAACGGCTTTAGCAGTTCGTCTTTGTTCTTTAGTTACTTGATTTTCATTAATACCATAGATATCAGCCGCCACTTTAGTATGAATATCAGCATTAGCTTTAAAGGCAGCAATTAGTTCTTGAGCTTGAGCCATATGCGCTAAAACTCGTAGTTCAATTTGCGAATAATCAGCGCTGATAAATAGCTCGTTTTGGGGAATAAAGGCTTTGCGAATCCGGCGCCCTTCTTCATCCCTGGTTGGAATATTTTGCATATTTGGTTCAACTGATGACAATCTTCCCGTGCGGGTTAAGTTTTGTTTATAAATCGTATGAACTAAACCGTCTGGATAAACATATTTATTAAAGCCATCAAGATATGTACTATAGAGTTTTGCTAGATTTCGATACTCTAAAATTTTACTAATAATCGGATGTTGACCAGCTAATTTATGCAGGACCTTAACATCAGTCTTATAACTACCACTAATCCCTTTTTTGCCTTTACCAAGACCCATTTTATCAAATAAAATTTCTCCTAATTGTTTCGGACTAGAAATATTAAATTCACAACCAGCTAAATTATATATTTCCCTCGAAATCAGATCTAATTTTATTTTAATTTCCGTTTTTAATTCATTAATAATATCTAAGTCAACTTTAATCCCGGTTATTTCCATTTGGGCTAAAACGTTAATTAAAGGCATTTCAATATCAAAAAAGAGCTGCTCCATATCTTCCACTTTAAGTTTACTAACAAATTGATCACGAACCGCCAGTAGATATTGTGCTTTACTAGTTAATAATGCTTCCTTATTGTTCTGACCTTCTTTAATAAATTGTTCATAAAAAATCATCGGGTAATTATCCGCATTTGCTAAATAAGCAAGATCATCTTTAATGTTGTAATTTAATAGATAAGCCGCAATCATTAAGTCAAAATTAACTGTAAAGGGTTTAATCTCTAATTTATTTAAGAGGACTATGTTCTTTTTCTGATCAAAAGTATATAAAACCTGTCCCTGTAATTTAGTTAATACTTCTTTTATTAATTCACAGGGCACATAATATGCTTTATTTTTATCAGCTACCGCCATGCCGATAATCTTGGCTTGATGATAATTCTCATTATCGGCTTCAATATAGAAAGCAATTTCATCATCAAGTTTTAAATCGTTAACTGATTTTAATACTTGATATTCATTGCTTGACTTATTTTTAGTGGGTTGATCTGTTTTTTTCAAGATTGAATAAAATTCTAAATCTTCTAATATTTCATAAAGCGCAGTTTTATTTTCACCTTGATATTTAATATCAGTAAGTTTAATCGCCAAAGGCACTTGGTGATAAATGGTAGCTAGTTCTTGACTAAAAAAAGCATTTGCTTGATCATTTAATAATTTTTGTTGAAGACTACCTTTGATATTGGTAATATTTTTATAGATGTCCGCTAAATTATGATATTTTTGTAATAAATCAAGGGCGGTTTTCTCCCCAACCCCTTTTACTCCCGGAATATTATCTGAAGGATCACCGGCTAATGCTTTCAAATCAATAATTGCTTTTGGTTCAAACCCAAAGTCTTTTTTAAAGTTTATTTCATTATAACGAATGTAGTCCTTTTGTTTTAATAATTTAACTTCAACATCATTATTAATTAGTTGTAATAAATCTTTATCGGAAGATATAATTGTTACTTTATACTCGGTTTCTTCATCAATTATCTTAGCAATTGTACCAATAATATCATCAGCTTCATAAGGTTCTAATTCAAAATATTTAATCCCCATTGCCGTCAATAATTCTTTAGCCACAACCATTTGTTTTGTTAGTTCGATAGGAGTTGTCATTCGACCTTCTTTATAAGCGGGATATTTTGTCTTGCGAAAATTTACGCCCATATCAAAAGCAACGGCCATATAATTTGGTTCTTCTTCATAGATAATCTTATTCATCATATTAAGAAAACCGTATAAAGCATTAGTCGGAAACCCTTTTGAATTCTTCATTAAGTTACCATTATAAGCTGTCGCATAGTAACTGCGAAACATTAAGTTATTACCATCAACTAAGATAATTCGTTTCATATTATCACCTTCAATTTAATTATAACATAAAATTTTTTAATAAAAAAAAGACTTAAGGTCTTTTATTTTGCTTTAACAAAAACAATGGTCTTAATTTTTTGGGGAATTAGTGGTTTATCATTTTCATCAGTTTTAACCTGAGCAATTTGATCGACTATCTCTAAGCCAACTATTACTTTACCAAAGGCAGCATAGGAACCATCAAGATTGGGCACATTAGCTTGGCAAATAAAGAATTGGGATGATGCCGAATTATTATCATTGCCCTTACGGGCCATAGATACTATTCCCTTAGTATGGGAAAGATTATTAGTTACCCCATTACTTGTAAATTCACCCTTAATCGTTTGGGCCGAACCACCAGTGCCATTTCCTAGAGGATCACCGGTTTGAATCATAAAATTATTAATTACCCGATGAAAGATTAAACCATCATAAAATTTAGCAGCGACTAATTTCTTAAAATTAGCAACCGTTATGGGAGTCACATCAGGATATAGTTCAATTATTAGTTGTTGCCCACTAACCATTTCTAAACGCACAAAATTAGTTGGTTCTTTACTTAAAATAAAATCATCCATGCTCTTTGCTCCTTTGCCACAAGCCGTAGCGGTTATTAAAAAAATAAAAACTATTAGTAATTTTAACAATTGTTTTTTCATCATTATCACAAAGTTAATTTTACGAGAAAACAATTTTTTTGTAAAGAAATTATTGTTTTTTTTAATTAAAAAACTTATAATAATTATAGAACAATTGTTTGGAGGTATTTATGGAAAAAACTGCTAATCGTTCCTTTTTAGCTATTGATTTAAAGAGTTTTTTTGCGGTTTGTGAATGTCTAGAACGTAATTTAGACCCTTTTACCACACCTTTAATTGTTGCTAATCCTTCGCAAAAAGGTGGGGCCATGACCCTGGCCATTACCCCCTATCTTAAGGCTCAAGGATTAAGTAGCCGCATGCGCGTTTATTTAATTCCTAAAAACATTAAATATCTTACTGCTTCGCCCCACATGAGTTTATACGAAAGAAAAAGCCGCGAAGTAATTAAAGTCTATCACGAATTTGTTGCTCCCGAAGATATGCATGTTTATTCCATTGACGAAGTCTTTATTGATGTGACCAATTATTTGGCATTATATAAAAAAAGTGCTTTAGAGTTAGCTATCGTAATCCTCGAACAGATTAAATTAAAAACTGGTTTGACTGCCGTTTGTGGCATTGGTCCTAATATCTTCTTAGCTAAAATAGCCATGGATACTGAAGCTAAAAAGAACCCTAATAATATTGCTTGTTGGCAACAAGCAGACATTCCTACTAAACTATGGCCCATTACCCCTTTAACTAAAATTTGGGGAATTGGTTTTAATTTAGCTAAAAGACTAAATAATTTAGGCATTAATTCAGTTTTTGAATTAGCACATTACGATCCTTTAAAATTAAAGACCAAGTTAGGCACGATGGGTTTTGAATTATGGCAGCATGTTTATGGTATTGATAATAGCTTAATTAGTGATTGGCAAAAAGCCCCTAAAAATTCCTCTTATAGTCATAGTCAAGTGCTTTATAAAGACTATTATAGCCATAATATTAAAATTATTATTAATGAGATGGTTGATACCCTTGCCACTAAATTAAGAAATAATCACAAACAAGGCTTTATTATTGGCTTTGGGATTGGCTATGCTAAAGAAATTAAAGGTGGTTTCTTTCACTATTTGAAACTAGATCAACCGACTGCCGATCAAAAAATTATCTTGCAACACTGTTTAAATATTTTTGATTCTTATTATCAAGACTTGCCTATTAGAAAAGTATACTTAACGGTTAGTAACTTAATTACTAATAATTATTTACAACTTAATCTATTTACTGACGAAAAAACAATTAGTAATAATCAAAAAATTGATTTAACAATTGATCAAATAAATCATAAATATGGTTTAAATTGTCTTTTAAAAGCTTCGTCCTTATTAGATGATTCGACCATAAAAGCGCGTAATCAGAAAATATAAATCAATAAATAATTGATTTCTATTTTGCTTTATGATAATATTAGTTTGCACCAATTTGGGGAATTAGCTCAGCTGGCTAGAGCACCACGCTTGCAACGTGGGGGTCAGGGGTTCGAATCCCCTATTCTCCACCAAATGGTCAAAAACTCTTTTTAAGAGTTTTTTATTTTGGAATATTTGGAATAAGGGTAATTAAGACAAAATATTTGCGTTTTTTAAATATTATGCTAAAATATCATTATATGATAGGAGAGAAAAAATGAAATTAATTGATTTACCAAGAGAATTACAAGGTGGCATTAGAAAACCAGGCGAAACCTTTATCTTAATGGGTATGATGAGTATCAAAATAAGATATACAGAAACAATGGATATTACCTCAATTGTGGTTAATGGTGAGGAACTTGTTAATCCCATATCAATCAGAATTGAAGAAGGCAAATTAAAAGTTGATACCGCACCAATTAAAGATACTGCACCAACATTAAATAATGAGGAACTTCCAGCATTAAATAATAATGCCGCACCAGAAGAAGCTAATAACACCCCCCAACCATTAACAATTGATAGTTTGCAACCAGAATTTAGAAATGGTGTTTCTAAAGCAAGTATGGATGGCCGGCCAGCTGAAGTCTTTTCCATAATTGGAACAACCATGGTAAGAGTAGCTTATGATTCAGCAACTAGAGCTATAATATCAATTGAAGTTAATGGTGAACTAATTGAAAATCCAGCAACTATTTCCTATATTGATGGTAAAATAAATGTCACAAAGAATATTGCTGAAGAAAAAATTACCCCAAGTTTCTAAATTTAATAAATAAAAAAAGGACTATTCAAAAGTGATTAGTCCTTTTTCTAATTCTTCCAAAGCTCGGCCTAGTTCTTTTTTACTAGCATATTCCCCGTTTTTCATTTGATAGTGATTATTATTTAGCATTTGGGTACTTCTTTTTGAAGCAATATGAACTAGTTTATACTTAGAATCAACTATGTTTAGTAACCGATCAATTGATGGATGAAGTAACATTTTATCACAACCTTACAATATCATCTTACTAAACATTATTTGTTTTACATATATTTTTCGTCAATTTTTGACACTTATTTGACAATATTTCGTAAATAATCTAAAATGACAACCATCGCCCAAGTATCTTGTTGGCAGTATTCAATTAGGGCTTTT
>DAOOOU010000002.1:0-17497 GCA_035387905.1 Bacilli bacterium
TACCATCACCTAAGATTTTAACTCCGTTTAGTTGTTTTTTAATTATGCCTTTTTCTTTTAATATTTCTGCTGAAACAATGTCACCATCATTAAAGTATTTATTTAAATCACTTAAATTAATTGTCGCAAATCTAATAGTGAATCTAGCATTGTTAAATCCTCTTTTAGGGATTCTACGGTATAGTGGTGATTGACCGCCTTGAAACCATGCCGGAATACTTGCTCCACTACGTGATTTCTGACCATTTTCACCTCTTGTTGAGTTTTTGCCCATACCACTACCAGTTCCTCGGCCAACTCTTTTTCTTACCTTAGCTTCAGGAGATTTAGGTAAAAAATTTAGCTTCATATTATATCTCCTCTACTTTCTTACCCCTTAGAGCAGCAATTTTAGCAGCTGTTCTTTGCATTTTTAATGCATTTAGTGTTGCTTTAGCAACATTAATTTGGGTATTTGATCCTAGAGATTTAGAAACAATGTCTTTAATACCAGCAAGTTCTAATACAGCTCTTGCGGCACCACCAGCAATAACTCCGGTTCCTTCTTTAGCAGGACGAATTAATACTTTAGAACGGCCAATTTTAGCAATTGCATCATGAGGTATTGTCCGATTATCAATTAAGGCGATTTTAACAACGTTCTTATTGGCACTTTGAATTGCCTTTTTAATTGCCTCTGGAACTTCATTTGCTTTACCACTGCCAATACCAACTAGGCCTTTGCGATTCCCAACAGCTACTGTTGCTGAGAAACGGAAATGACGACCACCTTTGGTAACCTTAGTAACTCTACTAATTGAAACAACTTTTTCTTCAAGTAATTTTTTCTTAGGATCAAGTTCTTGTTTTTGCATATGTTCCCCTCCCTCTAAAATTCTAGTCCGGCTGCTCTAGCTGCTTCAGCTAAAGCTTTTACCCGACCGTGATAAAGGTAGCCACCTCTATCAAATACAACTTTTTTAATTTTTAACTTTTTGGCTTTTTCCGCAATATCTTTACCGACAGTTGTTGCCCCTTCGACATTACCGCCATTTTTTATTTTTAGTTCCACAGAAGAAGAACTAGCTAAAGTATGACCATTTTGATCATCAATTAACTGCACAAATATTTGATTGTTTGAACGAAAAACATTCATTCTTGGACATCCTTTTTCGCCACTAATTTTAGCACGAATTCTTTTGTGTCTTAAAATTCTTTTTTCGTTTTTTGATTCTTTTTTTATCATATTCTTACCTCACCTATTTAGCAGCTTTCTTACCTTCTTTACGACGAATGTGCTCATCTTTATAACGTATTCCTTTACCTTTATAAGGTTCAGGCTTACGTAATTTACGCACATTAGCCGCAAATTCAGTTACTTTTTGCTTATCTATACCAGAAATAACAATTTCGGTATTACTTATTGCTTCGACTTTTAAATCTGCTGGCAATTTAACTTCAACAGGATGAGAAAAACCAGCACTAACACCAATTTTATTCCCGTTAACCGCAAATTTATAACCAACACCAACAGCTTCTAAATTAACACTATAACCTTTAGTTACACCAATAAGCATATTGTTTATTAGGGAATTAGTTGTGCCATGAAGTTGTTTAGCGGTTTTTGCTTCACTATTTCTCGTAGTTAAAATTTTGCCATCTTTTTCTTCAACATCAATAATCTCTCGATAATTTAAAGTTAATTCACCTTTAGGTCCTTTTACTGTTACTTTTGGTTTTTCAATAATAACACTAACACCTGCCGGAATGGTTAATTCTCTTTTTCCGATTCTACTCATAAGTTTTTTTCCTTACCAAATATAGGCAAGTACTTCTCCTCCTAGACTAGCTTCGCGAGCTTCTTTATCAGTCATTAACCCTTTTGAAGTCGAAATGATAGCAATTCCTAAGCCATTAAGAACTCGAGGAATTTCGTTGCTCTTAGCATAAACTCTAAGTCCAGATTTACTAATTCTTCTTAACCCAACAATAACACGTTCTTTTTTTTCACCGTATTTTAGAGTTAAAGTTAATTTATCTCCTTGTTCACTTTTAAGATATTCAAAGTCATTGATATAGCCTTCTCTTTTTAATATTTCGGCAATACCTAATGTCATTTTTGATCCTAAAACTTCAACTTTTTCATATTTCATCTGATTTGCATTACGAATTCTCGTAAGCATATCAGCAATTATATCTCCAACCATATTTAAATTCCTCCCTTTCTACCAGCTTGATTTCTTAACGCCAGGTATTTGGCCTTCGTTAGCTAATTCTCTAAAACAGATTCGACATAGTTTAAATTTACGAAGGACACCATGAGGTCGGCCACATCTCTCGCAGCGAGTATAAGCTCTTGATTTAAACTTTGGTGTTTTTTGTTGTTTGATGATCATACTTTTCTTTGCCATAAATATTTCCTCCTCACTTATTTCTTGAAAGGCATTCCAAATTCGCTTAATAAGCTTAATGCCTCTTCATTTGTTTTTGCTGTTGTTACAAAAATTATATCCATCCCTCTGATTTTCAAAATATTATCATATTCGATTTCAGGAAATATTAGTTGTTCTTTAATCCCTAAAGTATAATTTCCTTTACCATCAAAAGCGGTTTTAGAAATTCCTCTAAAGTCTCTTACTCGAGGTAGAGCAACTTTAATTAATTTCTCCATAAAATTGTACATGTTTTCACCACGAAGGGTTACTTTGGCACCAATTGATTGACCTTCTCTTAGTTTGAAACTAGCAATTGATTTGCGAGCTTTAGTAATAACTGGTTTTTGACCGGCGATTACTTCTAAGTCTTTGACTGCTGCTTCAATAAATTTTGAATCATGAGCAGCTTCACCAACACCCATGTTAATAACAATTTTTTCTAATCTTGGTACTTCAGCAGTTGATTTATACTTATATTGAGTTAACATGTTCTTAATAATTGTTTTACTATATAGTTCTTTTAAATTACTCATAAATATACCTTCTAACTACCTTTCTCAACTTTTTTTGTTGTCTTTTTAGGTTTTGGTGTTTCTTTTATTTCTTTTTTAGGGCTTTTCTTCTCTTCTTTTTGCGAATTTTTTATTACTTTAACATTAGATACATGAAGCGGAGCTTCAATGGCAAATATGCCACCTTTATCATTATTATTGCTTGGTTTAGAATGCTTTTTAACAATGTTTGCACTCTCGACTAATACTTTGTTAGTTAGTTTAAAGGTTTTAATTATTTTACCTTCTTTACCTTTATCTTTTCCAGCAATAATTTTTACTTGATCGCCAACTTTTACCTTCATCATATCCTCCTATAATACTTCACTAGCTAAAGATATTATTTTCATAAAATCTTTATCTCGAAGTTCTCTCGCAACTGGCCCTAATACTCTTGTCCCGATTGGGCTTTTATCTTCTTTAATAAGTACACAAGCGTTATCATCGAATTTAATAAAAGAACCATCTTTTCTTCTTGCCCCAGCAACAGTTCTTACAACTACTGCTTTAACAACTTTGCCTTTTTTAACATTGCTATTAGGAATGGCTTTTTTTACTGTTCCCACAACAATATCACCGATACTACCGGTTTTAACTTTTGATCCACCTAAAACTCTAATAACCATGATTTCTCTTGCTCCTGAGTTATCAGCGACTTTTAGTCTCGTTTGTTGCATAACCATAGTAATACCTCCTATAAGATTACAGCTTCAACTAATACCTCAGCTAACTCAAAATGTTTAGTTTTGGATAGCGGTCTAGTACTAACAATACGCACTGTATCTCCTTCTTTGGCTTTATTGTTTTCATCATGAGCTGCATATTTTTTTGAATATTTAACTCTTTTTTTATAAATAGCACTGGTCCGATATGTTTCAACTAAAACAGTAATCGTTTTATTATTTTTTGCACTTACAACTTTTCCGATTAATTCTTGTTTTTTGGTTTCTGCCATTATTTATCGCCTCCACTATTTAATTCTCTTTCACGGAGAATTGTCTTCATCCGTGCAACATCTTTTCTTAAATCACGAATCGTTGATGCTTTTTCTAATTGACCGGCAGCTTGTTTTAATCTCAGATCAAATAGATTTTTTTTAGATTCAACGATTCTCTTATTTAATTCTTCAATTGATAATTCTCTTATTTCCTTAATTTTCATTTGAATCACCATTTATTTCTTTCATTACAAACTTACATTTTATTGGTAGTTTGTGACTTGCTAAGCGTAGCGCTTCGCGAGCTATTTCTTCAGAAACACCGCCTACCTCAAACATAATTTTGCCTTCTTTGACAACTGCCACCCAAGACTCAATATTGCCTTTACCTTTACCTTGTCTTGTTTCTAACGGTTTCTTCGTTAATGGTAAATGAGGAAAGATATTTATCCATACTTTTCCCCCACGTTTCATATAACGAGTCATCGCAATACGAGCAGCTTCTATTTGTTGAGTTGTTATCCAAGCCCCAGCAAGAGCTTGGAGACCATATTCACCAAAATGAAGTTCGGTATTACCACGAGCATGACCATCATAAGATATGCGATGTGATTTGCGATACTTAGTTCGCTTTGGCATCAACATTGTCCATCTCTCCTTTCGCTTTCTTCTTAGCCGGAAGGATTTCACCTTTATAGATCCATACTTTTACGCCAATCTTACCATAAGTGGTATCACTTTCGGTATGAGCGTAATCAATATCAGATCTTAAAGTATGAAGCGGCACTGTACCTTCGGTATAATGTTCAGTACGAGCCATTTCCACACCGCCAAGACGTCCAGAAACACAAGTTTTAATACCTTTAGCTCCTGCTTTCATTGTATTTCTAATTGCTCTTTTTTGAGCACTTCGATAAGGAGCTCGGCTTGTGATCTGAGCAGCGATGTTTTCGGCAACTAATTTAGCATTTAAATCAGGATTTTTAACTTCAACAATAGAAATATAAATCTCTTCTTTAACAACTTTCTTTAGTGCGTTTCTTAATTTTTCAATATCTTCACCACCACGACCAATGATTACTCCTGGTTTAGCAGTAAAGATTTTTACTTCCGTTCTTTTTTTATTTCTTTCAATAACAATTGAAGCGATTGCTGCATCTTTAAGTTTACTATTAATATACTTACGAATTTTAATATCATTATTTAATAATGTTCCAAATTCTTTATTTGATGCAAACCATTTTGATTCCCAGTCTTTATTGATTCCTAATCTAAAACCAATTGGGTTAACCTTTTGTCCCATTATTTCGCCTCCTTATTATCAGTCACTTTAATTGTAATGTGACTAGTTCTTTTGTCTCTACGATCAACTTTAGTTCTACTACCAAACTTAACTCTCTTCAAGATTGAACCAGGATTAATATAGCATTCTTTAATAACTAACTCTTCTTCTTTAGCCCCATTATTATTTACTGCATTGGCTACTGCCGAATTTAGAACTTTAACAATTAAGCGACTAGATTTAGTATTAATATTGGCTAATATTCCTTGAGCAGTTTTAATATTTTTACCTCTTATTAAATCTAAAGTCATTCTTGCTTTGCGAGGAGCAATCATCGCGCTTTTGTGTAATGCATATGCTTCCATATTTTTTCTCCTCTCCTACTTTTGACCAGAATGGCCAGTGAATTTACGAGTTAATGCAAATTCGCCAAGTTTATGGCCTACCATATCTTCTGTAATATATACGGGAATAAATTCTTTACCATTGTGAATTGCAAAAGTATGTCCGACAAAGTCAGGATAGATAGTCGAACGGCGAGACCAAGTTTTAATAATTTCTTTTTTATTATTCTTATTTAAAGTTTGAACTTTACTTAATAAACGATCAAAAACATAAGGTGCTTTTCTTATAACCGGTACGTCTTTAACTTTATTTGCCATTTACTTTCCTCCTACTTCTTATTTTTACGACTAACAATTAGTTTGTTAGAAGCTTTTTTACGATTTCTTGTTTTATAACCAAGGGCTGGTTTACCCCAAGGGGTAAGTGGTCCCTTACGGCCAATTGGAGCACGACCTTCACCACCACCGTGAGGGTGATCATTCGGATTCATAACTGAACCACGAACTGTTGGTTTGATGCCTAAATGACGTTTACGTCCAGCTTTACCGAGATTGACTAGTTCGTAATCTTCATTACCAACAACGCCAACTGTTGCTACACAAGTACCAAGAATATTTCGGGTTTCGCCAGATTGTAATCTAAGCATTACGTATTTACCCTCGCGGCCAATTATTTGAGCACTAGTTCCGGCGCTACGAGCAATTTCTGCTCCTTTACCTGGTTTAAGCTCAACACAATGAACTACTGTTCCAACCGGAATGTTTTGGAGTGGTAAAGAATTACCAACCTTAATATCTGATTTCGGACCATTTTCAATAATTGTTCCTACTTTTAAATCTTTAGGAGCAATAATATATCTTTTTTCACCATCACGATAAAAAATTAATGCAATGTTTGCGTTTCGATTGGGATCATATTCTATAGCTGCTACCCGACCAGTAACATCTATCTTATTACGCTTGTAATCAATAATCCGATATTTTCTTTTTTCGCCTCCACCAATGTGTCTTACCGTTTGTCGGCCTTGATTGTTTCTGCCGCCAGTTTTGCTTTTTGATACAAGTAAACTTTTTTCTGGTTTGCTTGATGTAATTTCTTCATTAATTAAGGTAGTCATACCACGACGACCATTGGATGTAGGTTTATACTTTTTTATTGCCATAATATCACTCCTATAAATCTATGCTTTCGCCAGCTTTAAGTGTTATGATTGCTTTTTTATATGTTTTTGTTTTCCCTGTATACTTACCAACTCTTTTATCTTTAGCTTTAGTAATAAGGGTTTTAACATCTAAAACTTTAACATTAAAAGCCGCTTCGATCGCTTTTTTAATTTCTATTTTATTGGCATCTTTTGCCACTTTGAATGTATATACATTCTTTTGTGCTGCTTGAGCTGATTTTTCTGTAACAACCGGTGCAATTATAATATCAGTATAATCCTTCATTATATTAACGCCTCCTCTATTACTTTGATTGCTGCCTCATCACAAACCATAGTATCGCAATTAATAATGTCATAAACGTTAATTTCTTGAGCTAGTATTACATTAACTTGAGCAATATTACGCGTTGCCATATAAAGATTTTCACAATCATCAGCAGTAACAAATAATATTTTACCTTTTAAACCTAAAGTCTTATTTAAGTTAGTAAAGTCTTTTGTCTTTAAACTATCAAGATTAAGGCTATCAACAACAACTAACTCTTTATTATTAACTTTAGTAGCTAAAGCACTTTTTAAAGCTAAAACACGTATTTTCTTATTAATTTTAAAAGTGTAGTCTCTTGGCGTTACCCCAAAAGCAATTCCGCCACCGCGCCATTGCACAGCACGAGTTGATCCTTGACGAGCGCGGCCAGTTCCTTTTTGTTTCCATGGTTTTCTGCCGCCACCTGACACTTCAGCACGAGTTTTAGTTTTAGCAGTACCTTGTCTTGTTGCCGCTAGTTGCAAAGCAATTGCTTTTTTAATTGCGGTATCGTTTACTTCAATGTTCCAAATAGAGTCATTTAAGGTTAAATCTCTTGCAACTTCATTAGTAATGCTTTTTATTTTAATTTTTGTCATCTTAAATCACCTTTCTAAAAGCTATTCGCTTTCTCCTTCGGTTACATTTTCGGTACTAGTTACTTCATTTTCTTCAACAGTTGTTGCTTCAACCGGTTCTGCTTCAGTAACTTCAGCTTCGTTTGTAGCAACTTCAACCTGATTTTCAGTAACTTCTTCAGTAGTTGCTTCCTCTGTCGGAATAATTTCATCAACTACAGTTTCTGCTTCATAACTAATTAATTCATGTGGTTTTTTATTTTTATTCTTTTTAAGAGCAGATTTAATTAGGATTAGTCCCTTTTTTGGTCCTGGCACATTACCACTAATCATTAAGTAATTATCTTCTAGATTAACTTCAATTATTTCTAGATTTTGAATAGTAACAGTATCAACACCCATATGTCCTGGTAGTTTTTTACCTTTCATAACTCTCATTGGCAACATCGTACCCATTGAACCAGGTCGACGATGAAAACGAGAACCATGAGCCATTGGCCCGCGAGATTGGTTATGACGTTTAATTACCCCCTGAGTTCCTTTTCCTTTACTAGTTCCTGTAACATCAACATATTCACCAACTGTAAATAAATCAGCACTTAGTTGATCACCTAAATTATAGTTGGCTTCAACATCTCTAATTTCTTTTAAGAAGCGCTTAGGCTTAGTGTTTGCTTTTTGGGCATGGCCAATACTGGCTTTTGTTGCGTTTTTTTCTTTTTTATCAAATACGCCAAGTTGAATTGCACTATAACCATCATTCTCTTTTGTTTTAACTTGAGTAACAGTATTCGGCTCAACTTCGACAATCGTAACAGGAATTACTTTACCTTCTTTAGTAAAGGTTTCAGTCATTCCTAATTTACGCCCTAAGATTCCTTTCATAATTTCCTCCAATTTTCTTATTTAATTTTAATATCAACACCACTTGGTAAATCCAAATGAGTTAGAGCTTCAATTGTTTCTTTACTTGGTTCTTTAATTTCGATCAGTCTTTTATGAGTACGCATTTCAAATTGTTCTCTTGAATCTTTGTACTTATGAACCGCTCTTATTACTGTTACTTTATCAATTTCTGTTGGTAAAGGTACAGGCCCCGAAACAATTCCTCCAGTTCTTTTAACAGTTTCGACAATCTTACCAGCAGCTTGATCTAAAGCTCTATGATCATATGCTTTTAAGTTAATTCGAACTTTGTTATTTGACATCCTATTCATGTCCTCCTTCCGTCTATATCTAGTATAGACTTGCTCCGTACAAATTACCTGATAGGCTAATACTATGAGAAACAAATCCTGGTGTATCAGCAACCTTGCACATCGTCGCAGTCATACGAGGAAAATTATAACAAATGTCATAGGAAATATCAACAAAAAGTTTTAATAAAATTAAAAAGCAGTATTTCCTGCTTTTTATTCTTCTTCATAAAATAAAGTTGAAGTCTCTTTCATCTCCTTAGGGATTGAGATATTCATATATTTTAGTAAGGTTGGCGCTACCATTGTTAAATCGCCATCAATCAATTTTAATTTATGGTCGGTAATAATAAATGGCACGGGGTTAATGGTATGGGTTGTTACTGGTTTATTGTTTTCGTCAATCATTAGTTCAGCATTGCCGTGATCGGCTAAAATGAGCATTGTATAAAAATTGTTCTCTGCTTCCTCATAAAGTTTACCGAGACAAATATCAACCGCTTGGCAGGCTTTAACTGCCGCTTCCATATTACCGGTATGACCCACCATATCTAAATTAGCATAATTAACTAAGATGAAATCAAAATCGTTCTCTAAACATTTTATTGCCGTTTTAGTTACCGCCACAGCCGCCATTTCTGGTTTTAAATCATATGTAGAAACATCTGGGGAAGGAATATGAAACGAAGAACAGCCAACTAACTTTCGGTCTTTACCACCATCAAAGAAATATGTTACGTGGGGATATTTTTCACTTTCGGCAACCCTTGCTTGAGTTAGGCCTAGTTGGGAAAAATAGACCCCTAGTGTATTATTTACTTCTTCTTCGCTTAATATCGTTTGGCAATTAACACCGGAATCAACAGGACATAAGGTATAGACCTTAACCTTAGGAACACTGCTCCGATTAAAACTACTAAACTCCTCAGCAGTTAAAGAAGTTAGAATTTGCTTAGCCCGGTCAGCTCGATAATTTAACCACAAGAGGCAATCACCATCTTTAATTTGGCCTGCACTTGATAAGGAAATTGGTAAGAGAAATTCATCAGTTATTTCTTGAGCGTACATTTCTTTAATTGTATCGCTTAAATTTATTGAATTAACACCAATATTATTGGTAATTAAATTGTAATATTTTTTGGTTCGATCCCAATTACCATCACGATCCATCGCATAATAACGGCCACATACAGATACGATTTGCCCAATATTAAACTTTTTAATAACCATTTCTAATTCTTTAATATAGGTCATTGCCGCATTAGGTTTGGTATCTCGACCATCCGTTATCGCGTGGATATATACTTTACTAATACCATTATCAAGTAATTGCTGCAACATAGCATACAAAAAATTTATATGACTATGTATTCCCCCATCAGAGACAAGCATCATAATATGAATTGGCTTTTCGTTGTCTTTTACATAGCTAACTAGGTCTTGATAAACGGGATTATTTTTAAATAGATTACGATTAAAAGCATCCGCAACTAAGAAATATCCTTTTAAAACAACACGCCCAGCACCAATTGTTAAATGACCAACATCACTATTACCCATTTGCCCTTTAGCTAAGCCAACCGCTTTCTCCGATGCTTTAAGCGTTGCATGGGGATATTCATTCCAGATACGTAAAAAATTATTCATTTTGGCTTGCTTAACAGCGTTACCTTTTTCTTCGTTGCGCAAGCCCATACCGTCAAGAATAACCATCAATATCTTTTTCATCGTCTCACCCTATCTTATGTTACCACAACTAAGCACAAAAAAATAGTTTACGTTTTAAATTGTATTTTTAATTTCGTCAATAAATGCTGCTAAAAATTCGGAGTTAGTTGGCTTTGCTTTTTCACTATCAATACTATGGCCAAATATTTTAGTCATAAAATTATAACCGCAGCGGTTAAAACAAATTTCGATTGCATGCCGAATTGCTTTTTCAACGCTGGAAGCCGAAACTTTATTATGAGCAGCAATTTTCGGATATAATAATCCGGTAATATTGTCTATTACTCCCGGATTAAAATATATATCAAATATTCCTTCTTTAATGTAGCGATAACCTTTAATATGCGAAGGCATGCCCAGTTCATGTAACAAAGCGATTACTTTAGCATTTATATCGGCGTTAATTTTTGGTTTTAATATGATTTGTTGCTCTTGATTATTAATTGCTTTATTTATCCGATAGTTACCAACCGTAAAAGGCTTTAAACTTAACTTGATTTCTTGTGGCTTTTCCTGATCTAATGTTACCTCAATTAACTGATTACAGATTATTTCTTTTCTAATATTCGCTAAAGCTTTTTGAGTATTATCAACAATTAATACTCGAACTGGTTTATCCATAAAATCTCCCTATAATAATTTTTATATAAAAAAGCGATTGGAAAATTTAACCAATCGCTTAATTATTATTCTAATCTTAAAAGCCAATAATACTGCTGCAATTTTGTTTCATTGTGCATCCTTGTTAATTGCATCTAGGGCCGATAATTTACCATTTAAAATATATTCTAACGTAGCTCCCCCACCAGTAGATACAAAATCAAACTTATTCTCTAAACCAAATTTTTTAGCTGCACTTGCCGAATCGCCACCACCAACAATACCGATAGCTTTGCTATCGCATACCGCATTAAATAATTCCTGCGTACCAATCGCAAACTTGTCATTTTCATAGATTCCAGCAGTCCCATTAATAAATACAGTTGCCGATTCATTTATTGCTGTTTTATATTTGTTAATAGTTTTAAGACCAATATCAGAGATGACATCATCAACCAATAAATCATCAATTGTATGATATTTAACATACGTTGGATCATAACTACGACCGACTATCACGTCAAGTGGTAACATCACTTTATCTTTATAGTTTAATAGTAACTGGCGTAATTTATCAATTATTGCTTGATCTTTAGTAACTAATGATTCACCAACATTAAAACCTAATACTTTTAAACAACTATTTGCAATCCCCCCAGTTAACAAAAGATGGTCACAGTTATCAACTAACTTAATAATCAAATCAATTTTTTCGTCAACTTTAGCTCCCCCGACCATCATCGTAAATGGCTTTTGCGGATGAAAAACATATTTTTCTAAGGTTTCTAGTTCTTTTTGAACTAATAAGCCGATACAATTAGGTAATAACTTAGCAACACCATAAGTTGAAGCGTGACAACGATGGGCCGACCCGAAGGCGTCCATAACAAAGACATCAGCTAATTCTGCCCAGTACTCAGCTAATTGGGAATCGTTATTGCTCTCTAACTTATTGGGAACATCTTCAAAACGGGTGTTTTCGAGAAGCATTATTTCGCCCGGCAGCATTTGGTCAATCTTTTCTTCAAGCAATAAACCTCGAGCTTGTTTAACAAAGATGATCTTGCTATTCATAATATTCCTTAAACGCTCCGCAACAGGTGCTAATGAGTTTTTTGCTTTATCGGCTTCAGTTTCAACTTTACCTAAATGAGAAAGAATAATTATTTTACAATTCTGGTTTATTAAATATTTTATCGTATCTAAAGAAGCTAATATTTTATTATCGTCTAAGATTTTATTATTTTCTATTGGCACATTAAAATCACATCTTAACAGTACTTTTTTATTAGATAGGTCTATGTCTTGAATTTTTTTATACATTATCTTCACCTTCTTTATTATATATCAGAGCCCTTTCTTATTCAAACAAAAAAGTGTCTACTGACACTTTTATTTACTCATTATTTTTCTAACGGTTCGCATCATCTGAGCAGTGTAACCCATTTCGTTATCATACCAGGCGGTTATTTTAATTAGTTGTGAATTGTCATCCTCGATAACCGAAGTTAATTGTAAGTCAACTAAAGCCCCACATTTCTTACCTAAGATATCACTTGATACCACAGGATCATTAGTTGCTTTAATTACTTCACTTTGATTATTGATAAATAAGTTATTTATCTCCTCAATGGAAGTCTTGCGTTTTGGTTCAATTGTCAAATCAATAACGGAACCATCACTTACCGGGACACGGAAAGCGCCACCATCAAATTTACCTTTTAATTGAGGAATTACTTCACCGATAGCTGTAGCAGCTCCTGTGGAAGAGGGAATAATATTCATGGCCGCGGCTCTACCCCGGCGAGAATTAATCCCTTTCTTATGATAAATATCTAAGGTCATTTGATCATTAGTATAAGCATGAATCGTCGTCATGAAGCCCTTAACGATGCCAATATTGTCTTCAATAATCTTAAGTACTGGAGCTAAACAATTAGTGGTACAACTGGCCGTTGAAATTATTTTTTCACTACCATCTAAAGTATTATCATTTACTCCATAAACAATTGTCTTCATCGAACCTTTTCCCGGAGCAGAAATTACTACTTTTTGGGCTCCAGCAGTGATATGTTTTTGGGCTCCCTCTTCATCAGTAAATACTCCTGTACATTCTAAAACCACATCAACCATTAAATTCTTCCAAGGTAGATTAAGGGGATCTTTCTCAGAATATACTTTAATCCGCTTTTGCTTGTTAATAACAAGTTGATCACCTTCAAAAGCGATTAACTCCTCATGAAAACTCCGATGATTAGTATCATATTTTAATAGATATGCTAAACTCTCCGCATCTCCCAAATCGTTTATGGCAACAACATCATAATCAGGCGAAGTAATCATCTCCCGAAATGCCAAGCGGCCAATTCTGCCAAACCCATTAATTGCAACTTTTATCATTTTATCCTCCTATTCAAAAATACTTCCCCCTATAAATTCCCTTAATATCGAATCACTACTAACATATTCTGAAGGAATAGTAAAAAATATTTTTAAGAAATTAATTAATCTTCTAGCTTCACCATAGTAAGGTGATGATAGAGAAACGGAATATAATAAAGGCTCAGCATATACTTTTAGGACACCAAGTTCATAAACTAGCGAGGTGTTGATCACCTTATCCGCTTGGTTCATATAAGGAAATATATACTTGCCTTCTCCTCTTCGAACGTTTTGCCAATAAGCAATAGTATCCGTTACATTAGCGCCTCGTTTGCGATTATCCCGAATCATTCTTCTGAGCATTCTTAAGTCAGTTGTCGAGATATAGTTATGCCGATCGATATTTAGGGGCATAAAGGGACTGATATAAACTTTATACTTTAATTCTTTTGCAATTTGTGGCGTTAGCGCATCATTAACACAATGTAAGCCTTCTAAGATAATAATCCCATTATCTTTTAACTTAAGTGGTGCTTGGTTATAACTCTTAGTTCCAGTAATAAAATCAAAGACTGGGGCATTAATTTCTTTACCATCTTTTAAATCGCTCAAATGACGATTTAGTAGTTCCAAATCCATTGCTTCTAAACACTCAAAATTATAGTTACCGTTTTCATCTTTAGGGGTATCCTGACGATCAAGGAAATAATCGTCGGTCGACATCATTAAAGGTTCAAAACCATTAGCTTTTAATAATAACGAAATCTTCTTGGCCGTTGTCGTCTTCCCTGAAGAAGAAGGGCCGGCAATCATTATGTATTTAGCTTGTTTGGCAATAGCTTCATCAACTAAATCAGCAAGTGATTTTTCATATCTGATTTCATTAACACGCATTAAGTCTGATATTTTGGAATCGGATACTAGTTTATTAATATTCGATACAAAAGGAATCCCAATTTTTCTTAACCACTGATTATTCTCCGCAAAACAACTAATGACATTTTTATATAGATTACAATCATGCAGCGCTTGTTCTTTAGAAAGCATTAAACCGATCCGATTCTCTCCTAAATAGATTAAATCGTAATTATTAATTACTCCTGTGCTATATGGCATCTCGGTGTAAAAATAGTTTAGATGCTCACCAATTTTATACATCGTAACTATTTCATTAGTGACGTTATGAACATTTACTTGCTTCTCTTGATCCTGAATTGATTGATAAAAAGTAAATGCATCCTTCTTAGAGATATTCATCTTGACAATCGGCAGATCAGCATTAATTAGTTCGTTAATCTTTGCTTCTAATTCTTCTATCATTGGTTCGGCAAAAGGAAATTCTGCTTCAACAGTAACATGAATACCATTGCCAATCGAATGATTAAAGAAGATTTCACAACTACTATGATAGTTTTTCTTATATAATTCTTTGATGGCTACCTCAAAAATAAATTGTAAGCCTGATTTATATATTTTCGCACCATCAATGTCTTTTGCCCCAAAAAATTCTACATTAGAATCTTTGGTAATAACGTTTGTTAAAGAAGTAATCTCATAATTAACCTTAACCCCAATAATCGGGAAATTAATTTTGTCACTTAAAAGTTTTTTTATTTCATAAAAAGTAATCCCTTTATCAACTAGGACTGTCTCATTACCAAAAAAAACTCTTACTTTTTCGTTCATTGTTTGACCCCTTTTATTTATTTGTTAAATTATTCTTTTATCTATATAAATAGTACTGGTAATTTAAGTTATTGTCAATCTTTATCATGACTCTGATTATACTTTTGAATAATATTCTTTATTTTAATAAAATAATGGTTAATTGCTGATTTACCAATATTTTTTCCGCTTTCCAAATTTATTATTTTAGCTAATTCTTGATATGAAGTTTCAGGATATTTTTCGCGGTAATAAATTACTTGTTTAATTTTGTCATCAAGTAAATTTATGAGTTCATGATCTTTTAAAAATTCAATCTCCGCTAGTTGTTTTAGACCAGTTTTAATTACTTTTTCTTGATTAGCTAATTCACAGTTATTTAAACGGTTAACCATATTTTTATGATCCCGATAGATCCTAATATCCTCAAAATAAAACATAGCATTATTAGCTCCTAATAGTTTTAAGAAATCACTAATCATTTCCGCACTTTTAACATATATCATATAGCCGTTAGCTCTTTTTAATAATTTTGAGCGGATCGCAAAATTACTAAGTAAGTTGCTAACAAATAAAGCTTCTTTCTTATATTTAACAGCAAATTCTAAATGGTAACCACTAACTTTCGGATCACTAATATTAGCGCAGGCTAAAAAAACACCTCTTAAATAGGCTATTTTTTCTTCCTCACTAGCTAAAAAATATTCATCAGGTAATTTTTTTGAATCTTTAATATCAATATTTAGCTTTTGACAAATTGCTGAAACTTGCTCTTTGATTTCTAAAATATAGACTTGCTTGATTCTTAATCTTCTTTGGCTACGAACTGTAATTTTGATATTGATATTAAATAATTCTTTAATGTTAATATAAATTCTTTTAGCAACAGTTGGGTTTTCAATTGTTATTGTAATTTTATCAGGTATTATTTGACTATTAAATCTTAAATATGCCGCTAATTCACATAATAATTCAATTGAATTGTTTTTATTATGGGTTATTTCATCTTTAATCATAGTCGTGAATGTCATATTACCACCAATCTTATTTTAGCATTATTAACCAAATAAAAAAAGAGCTAAGCTCTTTCATACCAACGAACACCTTTTGCCGGAAAATATCCTGGAGCAACACTATACGAAACAAATAAACTCCACGAAGAATATCCGGCTGCGCCACCGCCTAAATAGTGTCCTTTTGAAGTACCAAAATGAAGATGAGCCCCCGTCGTACAACCATCATATCCGCCATGGGCTTTCATTGTTGAGTAGCCACCCACGGTTCCGATCTTAGTTGCTGCTGTTACCGAATCACCAACATTAACATTAACCGCTAGTAAATGGGCATATTGCGTTGTATAGGCAACACCGTTAATAATATGGTGGATATATATGATATTACCGCCACAACTTGATTTTCTCGTAATTGCCGCTACCATTCCTGCTGCTGCCGAATATACTGCTGTTCCTTCGGCATTACCAGCAATATCAACCCCATTGTGAAAGGATGAAGCCTTTCCTGTTATCGGATTTACCCGATAACCAAAACCACTAGTGATAACTCCTTTAATTAAAGGGCGATTCCAACCAGTATCAGAAATTACCTTAACACATTCTGATAATTTTTGGGTTTCAGAAGAACAAATTCCTTTATAGTAAGAAATTAAAGCTTGCTGATTTTTAATCTGACTATTAATATCTTCGTTAAGTTCATTTAATTCCGATAGTTGATTATTTAAAGAAGCTACTGCTGAAGCATAGATTTGAATTTTGGCGTCCAAATCTACATTCTTTTGCGCAAGCTCAACTTGTAAATTCTCGTTTTGGACAATTAAGTCTTTTAATTGTTCTAAGGTATTTTGACTACTCTCGGTAATTTGTTCAACGGCAGCAATGCGCATTACTAAGTCCGTCATGGTTTGAGCTTTGCTGACATATTGTAGATATTCGTTTTCCCCTTTTGACAATTGTAGATAGATAAGTAATGAATCGATTTGAGCACTTAAGTTACTGATTTCAACTTCTGTCTCAGCAATTTTTTGCTTAGCCGCTTCAATCTCTAATTCAATTTTAGTTTTTTCTTGATAAGCTGCATAGATAGCATTTTTCTTATTATTTATTTCGCCTTGAGTTTGTCTTTTGGAATTAATTGCCGCGTCTCTTTGCGCTTCCAAGCCAGCAAGTTCAGTTCTTAGTTCAGCAATTGTCGTTGCTTTTGTTGCCGCTTGAGCAAGCAGTGGATCAGCAATTAAAGGTAAGAGTAATGATAAACATAAAATAATGCGGTAGGTAAATTGAAATAACTTTTTCATATCTTCAAATACCTCCTAACAGCATTATAACTACCT
>DAOOOU010000003.1:0-17254 GCA_035387905.1 Bacilli bacterium
TCAAAGCGACATATTCTTTCTACTTGATCATCAAGTAGGTCAATTTTAATGCCATTTCTATTTTCGTTTGCTAAAACTAGGTCAATGCTATTACCTCGTACCCGAAAAGTACCTCTTTGAAAATCAATATCATTGCGTTCATAAGTCATATTTACCAATTGGTTAATTATATCATTTCTTCTAATTTTATCACCAACTTGAATGGTTAGCATATTTTTAATATACTCTTCCTTTTCCCCAATACCATAGATACAAGAAACGGAAGCGACAACAATAACATCTCGGTTGTTAATTAATGAACTAGTTGCAGCATGTCTTAATTCATCTATTTCTTCATTAATTGCCGAGTCTTTTTCAATATACATATCTTTACTAGGAACATAAGCTTCGGGTTGATAATAATCATAATAAGAGACAAAATATTCAACCTTGTTTTCGGGAAATAATTCTTTTAATTCAGCATATAATTGTCCAGCAAGAGTTTTATTATGAGCTAAAATCAGAGTTGGTTTCTGTACTTTAGCAATAACATTAGCAATTGTAAAAGTTTTTCCGGTTCCTGTTGCTCCTAAAAGAACTTGATTTCTTATACCAGATTCAATTCCCTTAACTAACTTTTCAATTGCCTGTGGTTGATCGCCAGCCGGTTCATATTTACTTATTAATTTAAACATTACAGCCTCCACTTAATCTAAAATTTAATATTATTATATTCTTGATATCATTAAACTTGATGAAGAATAACGTCTTAAGCCCCGTTGAAAAATTTTATAAGCTAACCAACAGAATAAAACCGCACTAATAAGCGAGAATATAATTAACAGTGTTTTACCTTGAGTAATTATTCTAACCGGCATATAAATCATTATTCCTACGGGAATTATCGAATATAATATTACTTTGATAAAATTACTAAATATTCCTTCAGGATGATTACTAAAATAAATAATCATATCATTAGCTGTACTAGCAACTCGGTCACTTCTACTTAACCAGAAAGCTAAACTGCCGTAAATTATACTAATGGAAACATCAATTGTTGCTCCAACAATTGACAATAAAGAGAAAATTAATAAATTAGAAAAAGAGAAGCCAAAGAGAAAAAGCATAATATAACCAAAAATTATATCACCGATAGCAGAAACCGATACTGAACTGGTAATATAACTAATTAATACATTCTTAGGTTGCACTAAATAAGCATCTAGTTTACCAGTATTAATGGTGTTTGATAAATTGTAGGCACTTTTGAAAAATAAGCGCGAAATACCATAAATATTAGCGGTAAGGCCCCACATAATTAGGACTTCTCTCATGCCATAGCCACCCACTTCATCAACTAACGAAAACAATACTAGCCATTGAATTATAAGTGTTGCATCGTTTAGTATCATAAAAATAATATTCGAAAGAAAAGTAGTTTTATTTATCATCTCACGCATTAAAGAATACTTAAAAGAATAAAAGCTTACTTTAATTTGATTTTTAACCACCGTTAACATTTAGTTTCCTTACCCCTCTCTCGTACATATATTGGCATCCTAAATAGGCAATCACTAAGTATAATGTTTGAACACTAATAATTTTAAATAAATTAACATAAGAAAAGTCAACAAATAACTTTGCTGGGCCATAAATAGTTACATATACTGGGCTATATTGCAAAAAGCCTTGCAGATATTTAGGAAAGAATTCAATGGGAAAGAATACCCCAAAGACAAGTAATAATTTACTGTATAACCAGTAGAAAGGGCTTGAATCTTCAATCCAAAAAGAAATTAAACCAACTACTGTTATTAACATTGTATTAATAATCACCGAAAAAATAATGACAATTAAAATAAAAGGAATATAAGCTAAAGATAGCGTTGGTATGCCACCCAATAGTATCAACCCCATGATTAACCCAGCAGTGCCATAAAGAAGACCACTAACAAGGATTTCTCCTAAATGATTGGCTAGAACATAACCAATATAACTATATGGTTTATTCATATTATAAGCAATATTTCCTGATCTAACATCATTAGATATATTTTGGCATAATATGCGACCACTTGTTGCAAACCACAACATCTCCGTAATGATCACATACCAAACCATCTGCTGAACTGAGTAATGATAAATTAATTTACTAGGGTCACTGTATATATATTGCCAAACATTTAAATAAATGAATATTAATATAAAATAGTTAATAAAACTAATCATTATATTAAAAATATATTGCAAATTACTCATAATATTGGCTTTAAAAATATAATAATACTTTCTCATTATGATCCTTCTTTTTGATAGATCTCTCTAATTATTTCTTCAAGTGGTACATTACTAATATTGATATCTATCATCTTGTCGGGATCAAGTAGTTTTATTGCATCAGCAATGCTTCTTTCATTAGTATCCACTTCTAATTTTAAGTTGTAACCTTTATCTTTAATAACCGTAATTCCCGGTTCATCATTTATATCAATTTTTTCTTTCATCTTAGCTTCAACTAATTTCCGATTCAAATAATGATATTTTAAATTTTCCATCGTGTCATCAAGAACAATTTGCCCACCATCAATGATGATTACTCTTTTACATAATTTTTCAATATCACCAACATCGTGACTAGTTAAGAAGATTGTTGTATTAAATTCTTTATTCATTTTTTTAATTAACACTCTAATATTCTCTTTAACAACTGGATCAAGACCAATTGTTGGCTCATCTAAAAATAATACTTTAGGTTTATGAATTAACGAAGCAACAATCTCGCATCTGATTCTTTGCCCCAAACTAAGATTACGAACCGGGGTATTAATGAATTCATTTAAACCAAATACTTCTGATAGTTCATTAATTCTTGATTCAGCTTCTTTTTCCGGAAGATCATATATTGCGCCAAAAAACATAAAGTTATCATAGGGTGTTAGATGCATCCATAATTGCTCTTTTTGACCAAAAACAGTACCAATTTGATAAGCTAACTTCTGGCGCTCGGTTTTAGGATTAAACCCCAAAACACTAACTTGTCCCTGATTAGGAAAAAGAATACCAGTAAGCATTTTAATAGTTGTACTTTTACCTGCTCCATTAGGACCAATAAAAGCAATTATTTCGCCCTCTTCAACTTCAAAACTAATGTTTTGGACCGCCTTAATGACTTTAACTTGAGGTTTAATTATTGCTTTTAGACTGCCTTTTAAGCCCTTACCTTTTATTTTTACTTTAAATTCTTTACTTAAATTTTTAACTTTTATTGCTTTGGCCATTGTGCTTCCTCCGTTACTCTTGTAGTATAGCATAAAAAAAGAAATAGTTAATACTATTTCTCAACGTTTGCTTCTCTCGTTTTTACTAGCTTTAATACTGCATTCTGATCTTTATTATTAACGATATTGCTAATCTCAATAAGTCTTAATAGTGAAATCTTATTTTTAAGCAATTCTTCGTTAGTACAGTAAGGCAATATTGGTTCTACTTGCCAAACAACTAAATCACCATTATTACTATATTCAGAATTATAAACATCGTATAATGTTCCCGTGAATATTTCTTCATATACTTTTTCATTATTATTTGTTTCATCATCTAACCTTAAAATCATCCGGTGATCATCAGTTTTTGTTGCCGTTAAATAATTTTTGCTTTGTAAATAGGCAACACTAACATTAGCAACTACCCCGATATATAAATCAGTTAACTGAAATTTCTTTCGACCACCAAACATAACCCACTTCTCTTCCTTAACGGCACAATATATTATATTAATTAATACTTTTTGTCAAATAAAAACCCAAACGTTAAGTTTGGGTAATATTTATAAACCAATTAATTCGAAATTTACGATATCCTCATTAATCTGTTCGATAAAATTTGGCAGATCACTTGTTTCGAAACTTTTTTTTATTCCCTCTAAATCGTTTTGAAAAAGTTGCGGGCGAAACATAATTACTTGTTTAATATTTCGGATTCCTTTTTGTACTAGATAATCAATAATGTTCTTAATTTTCTCTGGGTTAAGATAAAAATCATTTACATAACAAGAATCTAAATTTGTAGCAATTAGATTAATATCTTGATCGGTTAAATTATAATATTTTAAGTATTCCATTTTGGCTCCTTTATTGGTCCTAACTGATATGATGCCGCTGCGGCTAATTTGTTTAATGTTGCATAATCAATATACATGTTATATGCCAAAGCAAAAACAGCAATATCATTTTGCAGACCAAACTTCTTTTTAAGGGCACAATATACTCGTAATGCTTTATTACGGGATACAATTTCGCCTTCAATTAGATAGACATAATCATTATTAGGTAAGCGATATTGTTCTTCCCAATTTTTAATTAGCGGATCATTTAATATCTCGGAATCAAAACTTAACGGCTCATTACGTAAAATATAGTCGGTATATAATTCGGCATTAGGAATATAATTTGGTGCTAACTCAATAAAGTTATCGGCTTTAAAGCGTTCAAATTTATCGGGGTTTCTAAGGTCATAGCCTAGTAATTCCATGGTTAAATAGTTTGCTAAATTAGGTCCGCTATGGTTTTCTTTACCAGAAGATATCTTAGTATAATACTCAGCCACTGGTAATTCTCTTTTTAACTTATAAAGGAGGGCCATCATTTCCTCTTCTTTACGAGAGTTTAATGCCGAAAGCCCATTTGTTAAATAATTGGAACAAGGATGGTCAGGATATATGTTACCAAATAAACCTAGTTCAATAAAACGATCAATACTATCAATCATTTTTGAACAGGCAAAGACTGATAGGGGAAATTTTTTACGATTATTATTTGATATTAAATGATAATGATCTAATATCCGGTAGTTATTTTTTAAATTATAATAAGGGGTTTTTAATACTGAACGGGTATTTTCCTGATTCATTGTCTTTATTTGAACTGGATAACCTTTTTCTTGAAGGAAACGCTCATTATCACACATTTCTTCATAAGAAGTTTCATGAGCAGCAGCATATAAAGTTGCTTTTTTTGAATCGGTTCCTCGGCCCCGATGAGGAAGACCCACTCTAGCTTGCCGCTTACCTTCATTTGACCAAACAGCAGCATCTTCATAAAAAGCCCTTAGCGGATTTCCATCAAGCGTTATCTTATTGTATATTTTTTCAACTAAGCGAGGATTAGAATAGGTAACAATGGCAATTAAAACTCCTAATGGAAATTTAGCTAAAATATTTTGCTTATTATTTGCTTCATCTTCAAGAATAAAGTAATCAAGAATGCCTTTTATATTCACAATATCAGCATTATGCGTGATTTCATCTTCATACTTACTAATAACTCGCATCATATCTTCGCCAAATCCGTAATCACGGAAAATATGTTTAACTGTATCGATGTCAATTTGCGTTGTTATTCTTCCTTTTGCTGATACAATTTGATCATTATAATTACGGAAGGCAATTAGGATATCCATTCGCTCTTGGTTAGTTAATTCCGGGTTACTAATGTAATCAAATATTATTTGAAAATCAGCTTCATTCAATATTTTGTTGCTTTTATTTATTATTTTCGCTTGAATTTCTTCTAAAGATTCAATTTCGGCAATAATGCTATCTCTTTTATTAATGATTGTTGTTACTTTTTGGTTGAATTGATTTTTTTCTTCTATTAATGCTTGATTTACTCCTGATAATTGGTAAATAAAGTTATTGAAGAACTGATTTTGATTAGCTGTTAATTCAAAATCAAAACCTCTTTCATTAATTCCTTTTAATAAGGTAATAATTGCTTTTATTTGTCTTAAATATTCTTCTTTCGTAAATCCTAAATCAGTTCGATAAGCAAATAGTAAATCTACTATTTCGCTAATCGGCACTTGAATTATGTTATCAGGATCAGCTTTAATTTTAGCAATACTATTCTCAATTAATTCCTGATTTGCTACTAATTTACTTGATTCCTGTTGATTTTCGACTTCAAAACTCTTATCAAGTTCTTCATAGAGCCATTCTAATCTTTTTTTAATTATCTCTATTAGTTCCATAATCACTCCTGCCAATCAATCAATAAGTCATAAGCCCGCAAATATATTGAAAAATCTTTTACCCGTTGTCTAAAAGCAAATAATAGTTGCTGCATGCTTATTCCTATCCTATAGGCTAGTTCACTAACATCAACTTCTTTTTCTTTTATCAAATTAATACAATCGCCTACTATCTGTTGATGCAATTGATCAAGTTTTTTACTCATCATAGACTTAACCCCTCTTTTCCGATTCCCAAAAATGATGCAACATAATTATTGGCTTCTTGATTTGCTGCTAACAACTCACTTGTTTTAGTAACTGCTAGTTCTCTAAGTTTATTAATTACTTCGGCATTATTACGGAAATAGGTTTGCGAATTATTATAA
Organism: Bacilli bacterium; assembly: GCA_035387905.1. Taxonomy (GTDB): domain Bacteria; phylum Bacillota_I; class Bacilli_A; order RF39; family UBA660; genus DAOOOU01. Next base: position 6,378 of record DAOOOU010000003.1, read on the forward strand.
ATATCTTCAACGGCCCCTACACAAAGAACTAAAGCTAAGTTATCACTTAATCTAACATAAGCACAAGCCATTACTTTATCACGATTAACAAAGATACTTAGATTAATATCGCCTTTAGTCATTACTCGACTATGTGCAATACCGCGAGCATAGTCATATTGACCATTATTTAGTTTCTTGATTAAAGCAGCAGCTCGATTTTTATTTAATTCGCTATTTTCGGGAATATCAATATACGGGTTGTTCTCTTTGTCTAACAAAAATATTATATTCGTCAACGGACTATTTGTTTCCTCTTGCCTATTTACCTCATTCTTAGCTGAAGTGGTTAGGGCAAAATCATAATAGCTTTTAAACTCATCAAGAAGACAATCTAAATATTCAGCCATATCCGGTTGAACTAAATGCTCTTCGTTAATGTCTTGCATTAACTCACTTAAATCGGCCTTAGTTCGCAATAAAATTAATAAACTAAGCGCTAATGCCGCCTCAATATTACGCAAATCATTGATATCAATTGTTTCGTCAGTTGGGTTTGTTTTTTCCTCTCTCATGCAGTCAATAAAGATTTGAGCATAACGATAACTGTCTATTTTCTTGCCTTGATGGATTTCTCGGTGCTTATCAAGTAAGGCTTGGACTAACCCAAGTAGTTCCTTATAATCGGCTATTTGAATTGAAATATCAACTTTTTCATCCGCTTTAACTTGAGTTTGTTTTCTATGAACTGGATCTTTCTTCTTCGGCTCTTTAGCAATAGTAAATTGACTACTCTTATATGCTTCTTGACAAAGAATAGCAATCTGAAACTCAGCAGGTAAGTTACTGTTTAATAATAAATCAATAAGCAAATCAAAATTATAATTATCACCACTAATTATTGCTTCACATTCTTTTATTTTAGTTAAATAAATTGTTTGTTGATTTTGTAAGATGTTCTTATTAGTAACACAGTTTAAGACAACGTTATTATTTTTTATTTTATCAATAACAGCTTGGTACTGGGGTAAATCTTGAGCTTGTTCCTCAATAAAGAAACTTAATTTTGCTAAGTCGTTTTCTAAAGTTCGATCAAAATTTATTATCTCAGCTTTATGGGTTAATAGTTCTTCAATGCCATTACCTTTTTCAATTACATCAGCTATAATATTTAATATTTTAAGTTGCTCCTCAATATCCTGTAATTTAGTTTTTAAATCAGCAACATAACGGGCAATATAGTTATTGAATTCATTCCGCGCTTGTTCACCAGCTGCTAAGGTATATTTTTTAGATTCACTAGCACTCATTTAATTACCTCACTTTATTCTTATTAAGCATAACACAATTTAGGCAAAAAAAAAATAAGAAACTTATTTTTTCGAACTAATTATTTCCCGATCACTAACAACAACATGGGCATAATTTAAACCGATTGTTGTTTTTTCTTCACGGAAATCTCGATTGGTAATCTCGCTTACTAAATTAGTAATTTGTCTTTGTTTAGTTTGATAGTCAGCATCAGTTTCCTTACCAAAAATACCAGCAGCAACATTATATCCTTGATTATGCAATCTTGCCCAGCTATTTAATCCTGAAAATGTGTATGGGTTATGTGTAATAAAACGTTCAACCTCGCCTAAATAAACAATTTTTGAACGAGCATAATTTGGTTGGTTACCTATAGTTGCCTCATCTTCATATAAGGCAATAGGACCTTTCTCTGTAACTACAAAATGACCCGATTGCACATTACTTTGTTCCTTTGAAAAAGAACTAGCATAAGGGGTTAGGATTTGAGCAGCGGAATCTTCAGCAATTACTGAGTCAAATGCCCCCTTACCAATTTCGGTAATTCCCGGAGTATTAATTTCTATTTCCAAATCCTTTAATAATTCGCAATATAACTGAGCGGCTTTCTTTTGATCATTTAACCATTTAGAAAATGTCTGCAAAAAATATTTTGAGTTATAGTCAACTTTTTTAACGTTAGTTGCACTTTGAAATTGTCTTAAAATTCTTTCCCAATACCAATCTACCATAGTTATCACCCTTTTATGGGTTTATACTATAAATAGAATATAGCTTTTTGTCAATTGTTTTATTAATGGCGACGATCATTAGCAATTAATATTAAACGAACAATGTTTAAAGCACTAGCTAAAACACCAGCAACATAGGTTAAGGCTGCAGCAAATAACATTTTGGTCGCCCCATCAACCTCTTCAGCTTTAACTAAGCTTAAATCCTGTAATTGTTTTTTAGCAATCTTACTAGCATTGAACTCTACTGGTAAAGTAATTAACTGAAAAATTAACCCCATTGCCACTAAAGCAATTGCGACATACATTAAATCAACGGCTTCAATAGCTAAAGCAATAAAGAAGAGAATATAGGAAAATGAGGTTGCTGCTTTTACTACCGGAAAGATAAAAGATCTAATGCGCATAAAGAAATAGCCGTTTTTATCTTGAATAGCATGACCACATTCATGAGCGGCAACAGCAAGAGCAGCAATGGTATTACCGTCAAACACATCTTTTGATAAGCGCACAACTTGTCTTGTTGAATCATAATGATCTGATAAATTACCTGTCGTTTGAACAATGTGGATATTATTTAAACCGTTTTTATCTAAAATTGCTCTCGCAACTTCAAACCCACTTATCTTCGCTCCGTTAGTCATACTACGATAGCGCCGATAATTTGCTGATAATAAAATTTGAGCTATCGCCGGAATGATTAGAATTGCAATAATAATGATAATATTTGTACTCATCTTAGCCCTCCAACTTTATAGGTTGTTCCTTCTCTGGTATCTTCTAGTTCAATATTCTGGTCAAGTAATTCCTGCCTAATTCGATCAGCTTCCCCAAAATTTTTATTTTTTTTAGCTTCATTTCGTTTGCTAATCATCTCATCTATATATTCCAAGGAAATTGTTAATTCAGCCTTTTTTATTACTTTTAAATCTAAGCTTAGAACTTCGTCCCATTTTGTTATTAGGCGGTTTTTAGTCGTAGCGTTAACATTATCATCTTTTAATAAAGTATGAACTAAAGTTACGGCATTTGCCGTATTTAAATCGTTTTCCAAAGCCGCTTTAAATAATTCATCATAAGCGCTAAATTGTTCTTCATTAAATTGGCCTTCGTCTTTTAACTCACTAGTTTTTTTATGTAATTTTAAATAAGCGCTCTGTGCACTATCTAAAGATGCAAAAGAAAAATTAACTTGACGATGATAGTGAGTATTTAAAACAAAATAACGATAACTTAAAGGATCATATCCTTTTTCTTGCAGATTTTTTATTCTTAAACTATCACCCTTTGACTTACTCATTTTTGCATTATCAATATTTAAAAACGACAAATGAACCCAGTAATTACACCATTTATGGCCCAGATATGCCTCGCTTTGAGCAATCTCATTTGAGTGATGAGGAAAAACGGCATCTTCAGCACCAAAGTGCAAATCTAAGTATTCTCCTAAATAAGTTATAGCAATAGCCGAACATTCGATGTGCCAACCCGGGTAGCCCCCACCCCAAGGCGAATCCCATTTCAACTCCTGGTTATCAAACTTAGAATTAGTAAACCATAAACCAAAGTCAAAAGGATTTCGTTTACTTTTATCTTCCTCAATCGAATCACGAACAGCAACCATTAATTCTTCAGCTTTTCTTCCTGAGAGTTCATAATAATTAGTAAATTTTGCTGTGTCAAAATATATGTTTCCTTCTGCTTGATAGGCAAAATCTTTGGCTAATAAATCCTCAATTATTTTGATATAAGTCGTAATCATTTTAGTTGCGGGAACGATCGTCTCGGTTTTTTTAATATTTACTAGTTCACAATCTTCAAAGAAAGCTTCTGTATAGTAATCAGCGATTTCTTGTGATGTTTTGTGTTCGCGCTCAGCCGCTACTAGCATCTTATCTTCACCCGTGTCGCCATCGCTTTCTAGGTGACCAACATCAGTTATGTTCATTACTCTTTTAACTTTATAACCAAGATAGTTAAATGTTTTTTCAAAAACATCTTCCATAATATAAGTTCTTATATTACCCAAATGAGCATAGTGATAAACTGTGGGGCCACAGGTATACATTTTTATCTCCCCTGGTGTATGAGGAATAAATTCTTCAATTTTATTAGTCAAAGTATTATAAATTTTCATAATTATCATATGCCCTTCCAATTAATATCTTACCATATTTATTACTATTAGAAAATGTTATTTTAGGAAAAACAAAAAAGAAGCAATTGCTTCTTAAAGAGAAATGTTAGCATATACTAATAGTAATATTAGTAACATACATAATAAATATTTCCAAATGAATTTCCAATATGATTTATAAGATATCCCCAAATAACTTAAACCGAAAAATAGTAAGATACCACTTGGGGCAATAAATTGGGTTAATCCATAAGTTGTATTTAAGATAAGCATTATTGCTGTTGTATTAGTTGCATAGCGGGTAACTAACATTGAGCCTAATAAATGAGCAGTAAATCCATGATCAACATTCATTACAGCGGCAATAACACCAATAAGAGCTAATAAGAACGGATTAAACTTATCAGAAATATTTAATATTGCATTAGCAATAGTAGGAACATTAAATGCTTGGTATGATACTGAGAAGACAACATAAGCTAGAAAGAAGAACATCACAGGGCGGAATATTTTTCTTACCCCTTTTAAGAAGGCAGCGAAGCATTCATCAAATTTAACACGATAAATAAATGAAACGAACCAACCACCAACAAGTAAGATAATTGCCATTGAGTAGATGTCTAATTCGCCCAAAGGCTTACTATAAGAATTCATCCCCAATATATAAGCAAGAATATTGTACTTACCTAATTTAAAATCTAATAACCAAGTATTAAAGTTCTTAAAGATTTCAATTTCAAAATTAGTATTCCAATTAATGTAACCAATAATTGCATATAAGCCAACAATCGTTAGGACAATTAATAATGGCCATAATTTAGTTTGTTCTTTTTTAGTTAATTCACTTACCGCATATAAATCATCTTCTTCAGCGTTTTTATCGCTCTTAGTTGCATTCATCCGCATAAATGTGAATAGCATTAGAACAGCATAAGCAACACCAAAGATTAAAGCCTTTGTCCAAATTGCAGTTTGAAGTTCAGTACCAATATAGTAATTTACATTGTCAAAAGCAAAATGACTATAAGTTGCTCCTAATAAACCGACAAAGACGGAACCAAAAGTTGCACTAAAAGCAATTATTTTATCATGTTTGGCTTTTAATATAACACTAATAATAAAAGGCACAAATACTAATGCTGGTAAAATATCATTACTAAATGATACATACACGGCAACAAATAAGCTCATCGCCGCAATAATAATTTTACTAGATATTTTATCGCCTCTTAGACACTTAGCAAAATTAGTAACTAACTTACGGTAGGCAGGAATAATTGTTAATATTCCATAAAATCCGCCAACTACTAATAAGAATATTATTTGAAATGAATAATTATATAGGATTGAGAAAGCATAATTAAAGAACGATTCAAAACCAACTCTTACTAAGCCGCTACTAACTAGCTCCTTCCCCACAAAACTACCGCTAGGTATTAACCAAGAAGAAATAACCATTAATGCTATTACTATCCCGATTAGTTTAAATAATCCGTTTTTCTTAAAAATATTTTTCATTTTAACCTCCATAATAAAAATTATATCACGATTTTAAAAAAGTAAATAATTATATTTAATCTTTTGGGCGCATTAAGGGGAAAAGAACGCTATCTTTAATATTTTCCGTATTAGTTAATAATTGAACTAAACGATCAATACCCATGCCCCAACCACTTATTGGGGGCATCCCGTATTCCATCGCCTCAATATAATCTTCATCCATTGGCATAGCTTCACTATCACCATTATTTCTTAGTTCTGCCTGCTGTTGAAGTCTTCTCTGTTGTTCAATAGGATCAACTAATTCCGAATACCCATTGATAATTTCGGCACCATTAATTAATAATTGGAAACGATCTGTAATTTGTGGTTGATCATCATTTGCCCGAGCAAGAGGTGATAAATCGATAGGATGTTCAATTAAATAAACTGGGTCGATTATCTTGGGCCTTGCTACTTTTTTATAAAGCTGATCAACAAGATTACCAAATCCCATATCGGTTAGGGGTATGTCTGAATCTAAATTAATTTCTTTTTCGACAATTATTTTTAATAGTTTTTCTTTATTATTATATTCATTAATATCAATTGCGGCGTATTGCAAAATTAATTCTCGAAATGATACCGCCGGCCAATCACCGGCGAGGTCAACTTCTTTATCACCAATCATTACTTTCAATTTACCAAATAATTTTGTAATTATTGTTTGCAACATATCTTGCAAGAACTTCATATTATCGCGGAAATTATAATATGCTGCATAACCTTCAACCATTGTAAAATCTTGCAGATGGCTAGCATCCATGCCTTCATTACGAAAACAACGGGCAATTTCATAAACCTTAGTAAAGCCCCCTACTACAGCTCTTTTAAGATAAGTCTCTGGGGCAATTCGTAAATATAAGTCGATATCTAACGCATTATGATGAGTAATAAATGGCCTTGCCAGTGCTCCGCTGGCCGTGTTATTTAAAATTGGAGTTTCTATCTCAATATAATTTAAATTATTTAAATAATTACGTAATTCTTTGATTAAATTAAAGCGCATTAAAAAACGAGTTCTAGATTCTTCATTTGTTATTAAGTCAACATAACGTTTACGATATATTAATTCAATATCATTAAGGCCGTGATATTTTTCTGGTAGGGGGCGTAACGCCTTACCAAGGAAAGTAAAGGCCTCAGCACGAAGGGTTTTTTCACCAGTATGAGTCGTAAACATCTCGCCTTCTACCCCAATAAAATCACCAATATCAAACGTATTCTTAAAGAATTCATATTGTTCTTCACCAATTAGATCAACTTTTAAAGAGACTTGAATCCGACCTTCAATATCTTGAATGGTAAGAAACGATAACTTACCCATTACTCTCATTAATACTATTCTTCCAGCAAGTCTAACGGCTTTAGTGCCGTCGGGTAGCTCTCTTGCTGTTTTCAGTTCATAATTAGTTTCATAACGTTCTGGATAAGGGTTAGTCATTTCTTTAATACTATTTAATTTATCTCTTCTTACTTGTTCTTGATCAGTAAATTCTTGCATTTTAAATTCTCCTTTTTTTTAGTATAAACATAAAGTAATGAATAATCAATTATTTTTCCGAGCCATATTTCTTAACTAAATACTTAATTATTACAATTATCGCGATTATTATATAAACAATATTCCAGGCTATAAAGTAGTAATTAAGCATTTTTTGTGAATAGTTATTTAAAGCGGTTAAAAAATCGACAAAGTAATCTCTAATTAATATTACTGGTAATTTAATAATTATTATTAATAAAATTAATAGTATTAAATCAATTACTAATTTTTTGATTTTAGTTCGTTCCTTACTCTTAATAATATTAATGATATTTTGTTTTGCTTGCTTAATCATTCTATCCCACTTTCATTTCAATCTCAGCAAAAATATTTTTACCGGCTAAATTCAAAGCTGATACGATTGTCCCTCGCTCGTCTTTAGTTATAGTTGAGTAATATCTGCTAACAGTAACCGGCTCTTTCATTTCGTTAATATTTAGCATATTAACGAATAACACCATTTCACTATTTTGCTTTGAGTTATAATTAATTTTTCTATCTTGCTTATTAACTTCAGGAATAATAAGCCTTTGCGGGGTATAATACACCGGGCAACTATTTAGATTAGCAATAATAATTTTATTGTTATTAGCTTTTAGGCCGCTAACTAGCTCACTCACATTATTATTTATTATCACGAGTCCTTCACTAGCTAGATCTTCATATTTTGTTGTTTCAAAATATCCTCTAGTTAAACCCGGTATTTTTTGATTAATAGTTTCGATTACTTTTAATTTGCTAATTAAAGACCGAACTAAAGACTCAAATGAGGAATAATCAAGATCCTTAAACACCGTGTTTCTTAATAAAACATTATTATAATCATCAAGAATTACTTTCATGTTATCAAAGCAATCGGCTTTTATTAATGAAAAGTCAGTAATTAGTTTTAAATTATCTAATATTTTATCAAGCGGTAAAATGCTGTAATCTTTGATACTAATCAAGGGTTTTATTAGTTGCCAATATTTTGAATTTAAAAGGATTAAAACGTTTTTTTGATCAACCGTTAATTTTTCATATTGCTTATTTAATTCTTTTAACATCTCATCGTAATTTAGCTCTGGTAAATTATTTATTACCGCAACGGCTTCTTTTGAACTAAATTTATTAGCCAGGGTTAAATAATCGCTGGATAAACTACTTTCTGCTGAAATTAGGTATGACGCATAATTTAAATAAGATACCACTTTTAAAGCATCATATTTATCAAGTAATCTTTTTTTTGCTAATGTTGCTGCTGCGAAATCAAATTCTTTTTTTTGCTTTTGGCTACGGCGATCAATTTTTTTATATTTATGCTTAAGATTATAAATATAAGAAAAAACGTTTTTCCGTTTATTAATAATTTCTTCAGTTAAAGTAATTTTTTGCTGTAAACTATCTAATTCTTGTTCTAAATCAAAAACAATAGGCAATAAATTTTCCTGCTTTTCATTTTGTTCAACACTTCTTAAAAGATAAATAATATCTTTGATCAATTCATTAGCTTCCGCTTCAGCGGGAGGATTTGCTTTAAATTGTTGATATTTATCTTTTGCAGCATTCTCTAAATCAATACTTATTCCTGAACTAAATGGGCCTTCGTTAGTTGTTTCGTAATTGCGGCCTTCTTCGTTATTATTGTATTTATCAATAAGGGACTGAAGGTATATATATTTTGCTTTAATTGTTGCCGTTAAATTATTTGTTTTAACAAAAAACTGTTCTAAGCTATTTTTCTTTTCGTCATACAAACTTAATAAATCTGCTGCTGTCTTAAGAAAACCACTAGTTGCTACTGCTTTTTGCTCAAGGGCAATTTGCTCATTATATTTTTCTAAGTTAAACATCTCATCATCGGCCATAATTCGATTATTTCGTAAGTATATTACCTGGGGGTTTTTATCTTCATAGTTTGCTAGGGTCATTGTTACATTGTTAGTCTTGCCATTTGCCTCGTACCAGGCAAATTTTTTAATAAAGTTTTCTAGTTGATCTTCTTTATCAAAAAGAGCAATTCTTTCTAACAAACCATATTTAGGGTCAATAAAAGAATAACAAAGGCCAAGTTCATTTTCACTTTGATAAACGTAGGGGTGAACTGAAGTAGAAGTGTAATTATATTTATTGAGAATTTTTATTATCGTTTCATAATTTAGCATATCTTTACCCTTTCCCCTTATTATCTAATTAATTATAACATTGAATAGGTTAACAAGCAAAAAATATTTCCCTTTTTTTTACTAGGGTTTTATTATATAATGAACTTAGAAGTGAGGTTATACTATGCGTTTAGAGATTAAATCATATTCATCATCGTCATCATTATTAAATTCAATTTTTTTTCTCTTATTAGGAGCAGTATTTTTTACAAATCCCGAAGCAGTTGAGTCATTTATTTCATATTTTTTAGGAGGTATTTTAGTCTTTATTGGCTTAGTAAAAATATTTATTTACTGGCGTCGTTTAAAAAGCGCCTTCCCTAAATCGGTTACCTATTTATATTTTGCATTATTATTAATTGCAGTAGCTATTACTTTTATTTTCTTTGCCGAGATTATTACTAATATTATCAAATACTTTATTGGTGCATGGATTGTATATCTTGGTATCAATCGTTTAATTTTAGTAATTAGAGAACGAAAAGGCATTCCTTTATTTGTTTTATCAATATTGCTAATTCTCCTTGGCTTAGGCGTTATGTTAATTCCTAATATCTTTATTAAAACAATCGGTTTAATGATAATGATCTACTCAGGAATCGATATTATCGGCTATATTTTTTATAATACTAGTTCCCGAAGAGAACCTCATAAACCGCAAGAAGGAACAACAACATTAATAATTCCCGAAAAGCCAGCTAGAGTTAAAAAAGAAAAGAAAAGCAAGAAAAAAGTATTAATTAAATAATACTTTTTTTTATAAATCTTTATATGATATTTTGCCAACCAAGGTCATAGGTAGGCAATCAACATATACAATTTCACTAGGGATAGCATAATCAGCTAAATTTAATTTGAGATGTTTTTGAATACTTTTTTTAGCTAACTTAACTTTTACTTGATTATCTTTAAGGACAATATATGCCTTACCCACTTGGCCTTTATAAGGATGGGGAACCCCGACTACAGCTACAGCACTAACATATTTGTTATTTAATAATATTTCTTCGATATATTGGGGATAAATATTATACCCGGAAGTAATAAACATCCTTTTTAAGCGAGAGCGAAAATATAAAAAGCCATCTATGTCAATATAACCAATATCACCAGTATGAAGCCATAGTTTACCATCTTCATGCTTTTTAATAACATCTTTAGTTTCTTTTTTTTCATCAAGATAACCCAACATTACATTTGGACCACTAATACAGATCTCGCCGTCGATATTATTGGCAACTTCTTGGCAAGTTCCAATTTCAACAATCTTAATCTCGTTATCCGGGAAAGGAATCCCAATAACATCTTTTAAGTTTTCTAAGCCTTCAGGTGATAAGCAACAAGCACCAGTACATTCGGTTAAACCATAGCCTACTCGAAGATCGGTTTTAGAACCATGTTCCCTTAAAAAATTATTGACTTTCCGTTTTAAATCTAAAGCTATTGTGTCACCGCCGCAGATAGCAAAATTAATACACTTTAAATCATAT
>DAOOOU010000004.1:0-13483 GCA_035387905.1 Bacilli bacterium
CTCTAGTAATTAATAAGTATTTATAATATTAACATAATATTATAGTTAAAGTCAATAACAAATAAAAAATAACGCCTTAGCGTTATTCTTCTTCTTTTTCTAATTTGACTAAGACTTCTCGTGGTTTCGAACCATTAGCGGGACCAACAATCCCTCTTTCTTCTAATAAGTCAACAATTCTTGCTGCCCGATTATAGCCAAAACGGAATCTTCTTTGAATTAATGAAGAACTTATTTTACCGGTGTTAATTGCAAATTCAACAACCTCATTATATAAAGGATCATCATAACCATCTTGAGAACTAACGCCACTCGCACTAGTTCCTTCATTATAGTTCTGAGCGATTGTTTCATCATATTGCACAAGTTGTTCTTTTGAGACATACTCAATTAAGCGTTTAATTTCCTCATCAGAAATAAAGCAACCTTGAATTCTCACTGGAGCATTCTCGCCCATTGGTAAATATAACATATCACCTTTACCAAGTAATTTCTCAGCTCCCCCCATATCTAATATGGTCCTTGAATCAATTTGACTAGTAACCGAAAATGATAAACGAGAAGGAATATTGTTTTTGACAATGCCGGTAATAACATCCGTACTTGGTCTTTGCGTAGCCACAATTAAATGAATACCGGCTGCCCTAGCAATTTGGGTAATTCTGGTTATTGAATCTTCCACATCTTTAGCTGCCACTAACATTAAATCAGCTAACTCATCAATAATTACCACAATATATGGTAATTTTGGTTCATTACCGCCCGTTTTATGATTTCTTTTTTCAATGATTTCATTATAAGCATCAATACTCTTGGCTTCACAATCACTAAATACTTCATAACGGCGTTCCATCTCAGCAACTATTCGTTGCAAAGCTAAACTAGCTTTTTTCGGATCCGTAACAACCGGACATAATAAATGAGGAATTCCGTTATAGTTTGATAATTCAACTTTCTTGGGGTCAATCATCATTAACTTAACTTCATCTGGCCGATGATACATTAAGATTGAAGCAATAAAACTATTAATACAGACTGATTTACCACTACCAGTTGACCCGGCAATTAATAGATGGGGCATACTGGTAATATCAGCCGTTTGCACTCGCCCCATAATATCTTTACCTAGAGCTAATAAAATGTTGGCTTTAGCTTGCTCTTTAGAAATATTAGCTAAGACTTCTTTAATTCTAACGGACGCTATTACTTCATTAGGAATTTCTATCCCAATAGTATTCTTCCCGGGAATTGGAGCTTGAATCCTAACATATTTGGCAGCTAGCGCTAAAGCAATTTCCTTATTAATACTAACTACCCGACTAACTTTCGTCCCAGCAGAAATTTGGACTTCATATTGGGTAACTGCTGGACCAATATGAATTTCAACTACCGAACCATTGATTTGAAAATCACTTAATACTCTTTCTAAATTCTTTTTATTATTCTTGATAAAATCTGTAGAATTAGTTTTGGTTGGTTTTACCGGATCATCTAATAAACTTAATGGTGGTAAGGTATAATTTGTGGAATCAGCAGCGGCTATTACCTTTTCGCTATGAGGGACATTTTCATTATGCTGATAATTCTTTTTTAATTCTTCAATACTGTTAATTACGATTTTATCAGCATGAGCTTCCTCGTCTTTCTCTTTGTAGTCTTTATCTTTAATAATTATTGATCGTTTGCTAAATAGCCAACTAAAAGCTCTTTTAAAATCGCTAATTGATAAATCAAAGAGCATAATTATACCAAAGACAACTAAGATTGAGCCCACAATTAGGGTTCCTTTAAAGCCAAAAATAATTGAGAACAAGACAGTAACCATGGCTCCGAGCATACCCCCGCCGATATCAATAGTACTCTGTCCCGAAAAGAATAAACTACTATCAGGGCTGATAGTTGCGACCCTAGTCATAAAATTATCTAGTGTTTTATTAAAGATTAATCTGGAACTTAATCCCGCATTTAAATAACCCCGGTGACAAATCAATAAAAAGATAAGAAAGATAATATAAAAGCCAACTAAGCGGGCCGCAAAGAAGCGCGGTGTTTTTCGTTTAAAAATCATGTAAATACCAAGTAAACAAGACATAATAATTAATACTAGCCAGCCTTCACCAGCTAAAAATATCGTAATTTTACGCATTAATTCGCCAGCTATCCCAAAACCAAAACCACCAAAGCCAATTATACCTAGAACCAGAATAATTAACCCGGTGACTTGGGAACTAAATCTACTTACTGTTTCGTCTTTTGCTTTCTTTCTTTTTGCCATACTATATTCACCATTTTCATTATATCTTAAATCTAATTTTTATGCAAAAGATAATGTTTAGTATCCTATTTGTTATCTTGTTCAAAATCTATTTTATAGTTTATTGGTAAACCAATTGTCTTTTCTCTAACTAAATCACTTTGGTTAAAGTCTATTTTACGCTCCACAGTGGGACTGATATTAGCAAAAACATTTTTTGCTTTAACTTCTCTTAAAAACTGCGCAATATGAGCTTCATCTTGATCGTCAATGCCTTCTAACTGAGTAAGAATTGCTAACAATCTTGCTTTATATTCTTGAAATTGAGCTAAAGTTAACTGGTTTTCCATATCTAACCACCTATTATTATAATTGTACCATAATTCAAAAATAGTTTCGATAAAATATTTAACCAAAAATATATATTAATCTAATTTAACTATTTTACTTAATAATTTCAGGAAAATTTATTGTCAATATTATTATATATTGTTATAATAAAATATATTCAAGGAGGATTAAATGAAAAAGAAAATATTAATATTAGGTCTGTGTGCTGTTTTTTTATGCGGTTGTGGTGCTAAAATCCCTAAACTAAAAAATGGTCAAGAAGCAATTGTTACCCTAAATGGTGGCCGTCAAATTAGTGTTGATGCTCTATATGAGGAAATGAAAGATAATTATGCTTTAGAAAGTCTAATTAAAATTGTTGATAAAACAATCTTAGAAAGTAAATATAAGAACTCGTTAGCTGAAGCTAATAATCATGTCGAAACAACGATTGATTCGCAAATTGCTTATTACAATAATAATGGTTACTCGTTTAAAAATGCTTTAGAATTTGCTCAGGCTTCAGGCTTTGCTACCGAACAAGGTTTAAGAGATCAAATCTATATTACTTATTTACAAGGATTAGCCATTGATGATTACGCTAAAGCCCAAATTACCGATAAAGATATTAAAGAATATTATGATGATGAAATTAAGGGAGATATTAAAATTAGTCATATCTTAATTGTTCCAGCAGTAACTGACGATATGAGCGATGAAGAAAAAGCCCAAGCGGAAACCAAAGCGCAAAAACAAATAAATGGTATTATTAGTGAATTAAATAAAGTGAAAGCTAGTGAAGTGACAAAGAAGTTTGCCGAACTAGCCAAAGAGTACTCTCAAGATGAGACAACTAAAGCCAATGGTGGTTCTCTAGGTTATATCAATGTTGGCACTCTAGGAGATACTTATAAAACGCTTGAAGATGCGGCTTATAACTTAAAAGATGGTGCTTACTCAACTAAGCTTATTACTACCGAATATGGTTATCACTTAGTATTAAGAGTTGACACTAAAGCGAAAGCAACACTTGATAGTATAAAAGATACAATTGTTGAAAAATTAGCTGAAGAATTAAAAACCACAGATCAAACAATTAGTGTTCGGGCTTTACAAAAACTACGTAAAGATAACGATTTTAATATTATCGATACCGAACTTGCTAAAGAATATGCTAGTTACATTCAAAAACAATTAACACCAACTAAAGAATAAATAAAAAGTAGGTTTCCTACTTTTTTTGTTGGTTATGCTTAATTTTTTTTAAATAACGATTTATATTTTTCTCAAATCCATTATCAAGAGCCATGACTGTTGTTTTATTAAGTGGCGGTAACTCGTTTTCAGCCATTTGCTGATGATACTCGGTAATTTGATTAGCACAGTAATTACTGCCTTGGTCAAGAAAAGCTAATATTGGTTGAGGAATTAAATTGATTAATTCCTGGTGATTATAACCTTTATCTTTACATATCTTAATCAAATTATCTGGTAAATTCATGACTGTATATAAATCCTGCTCCTTAATATTGAAACTAATTAAATCTTCTTGAGCGAGATTAATTAAACCCCGTTTAAAATCCTCTAAAAAATCACGGAGATCATAATATTTGCGACTGGCTAAACCTAATGGATATATTTTTGATAAATAAGCTTCATCTTCTTGATATATTTTTAAACTACCGCCAATGGTACCTAAAATATCTAAGTCATAAAAATGATCACTCAATTCAGTTGCTTTAGTAATTAATAATTCTTGATGCTCTTGCCAACTAAATAAGCGATTGCCATCAAAAATCAATGAAGCAATAATCTTTTGGGTTTCTAAAGCCATTGAAAATCCAATTGCATCAGCTAATTGGTAGCATTCGTTAATCATTATATCAACGTTATCTTGAGGCTCTCCTAAATTTTTTGCATAAGCTAATTTAGCTTCTAAATAAGAAATTCGGCTGGCTAGTGATTCATATTGAGAAAGGATAATATCACCATCAATAATATCATCAAGATAACGCATTAAAAAATAATAATTACGTAGTAAAACCCCTCTTTTTCCCGCATCAGGAATTTGCTCGTATTTAAAAAAATATTTTTCTAATAATAACCCCGTAAAAAAAAGGCGGTATTTAATACTTCTTCGTTTAAATTGTTCACGCATTATTTGGTTAACTGTATCCATAACTATTTTTTCCTTTTGATTATTTATCTTAGCTTAAATCATAATATTTGGCAATATAAAAAGAAACTTAATTATTAGTTTCCTTTTTACTAGTAATAAAGTTTTCAATTTCCTCATAAGTAAAGCCTTTTTGATATAGCTTTTGCGCAGTAATTGCGATTAATTTATTTTGCTCATATTTATTTTGATATTTCAGCCATATTTTATTACCGGCTTGCTGAACTAAATGCTCCGGATTACTTAACTTAATTGGCCCTAATATTTTATCACTCATTTCCTTGTCATAACCCAGCTGATATAATTCATTACTAAGCTTTTGTTTTACCATATAAGCCGGTAAATGAGCTTTAAGTTTAAGTTTTTTGGTGATTATTTTGTTAATCCGCTCCTGCCATAAATGATTACCTATTTGATTTAGTTCTTGATTAATTAAATCCAGGTCAAGCCCTAGGTTTTCTAAATTACGCAAGATTTTATAAGGCCCATTTAATGTTAAATAAATTTGATCGTTGATATAAGCTCTTAAATATTTAACTTCATTAAGATACCCTTCTTTTTGCAAACGATAAATTGTTTCGGTAATTATTTTAGGCTCAAAATCTTTTTGTAATAATTTAGTTAACTCTTTTTTTGTTCTTAGCCGAGTTGTTAGATATTTAAGTCCTTTGTAATAAGCTTCAAGATATTCGTTTTCTTGCATTATTTTAGTTAATAACTTCTGATCTAATTTTTTATTAGCAAGGAGATTGTAAGCAACAATTAAATCATCATAAAGCAGATACTCTTGTTTATCGTTCATAATAACTTTATATTTATTATTTTTTATTTTAACAAATTTAACTATCTCCATAATCATCCCTCACTTGCATTATATATTTATTTTAACAATTTAACAAGAACAAAAGTTTGTTTTTATCATATTTAAAAAAGGTAATGTTAATTACCTTCTTTATATTTTTGACAAGCTTCATCTAAATCCTTAATGATATTTTCAATTTCTCTTTTATCAGTTGTTCTAATACCACTAGCAAACTTATGACCTCCACCATTATATTTATTGGCAATTTCATTGATAATTGGCCCTCGACTCCGGACATTAATCTTATATAGCTCATGTCGTTCATCATAAGTAATAAAAGTCCAAGCCACAATATCTTTAATAAAATTAAAATCGTTAACCATATTAGAAGCCGTTGCTGGATCAACTTTATATTTTTCAATATCTTCATTACTAATATTAATATAAGCTAATCCATTAGGAGTGACAATCAGATTATTCGCAATAAATCCTTGAAACCTAATTTCTTCGATTGGTCGATCATAGATTAATTTATATAAACTAGTAAAATCAATATTCGTTTTCTCAATTAAATCAGCTACTACTCTAAAAGTTTTAGGTGTTGTATAGGAAAGTAAAAAGCGATCACTATCGGAAACAATGCCTAAGTATAAGTTCTCGGCAATTTGCTGGTTAATTTTAAATTTGGTATTTAATAGTAACTCGGCAATAATTTGGCTAGTACTTGAAGCCTGATCATCAACGATTTCTAATTCCCCCATTTTTTCTTCATACGGATGATGATCGATTTTAATTACTTCTTTGAATAAAATAGGATTAACTCCATCAATTCTTTCAAGATTTGGTAAATCTAAAACGATTAATAAGGTTTTAGCAAAATCAATCTCTGGAACTTTATCTAATAAACCGTAACATCTAAATTTAGCTACCCCCGTCCCAACAGCAAAAACTTGTTTCTTGGGAAAAGTAAGTTTAATAGCTTCTCTTAAAGATATCTGACTGGCAATAGCATCAGGATCAGGTCCAATATGCCGAGCAATAATAATTTGCTGATAAGCTTTGATCCGTTTATATATTTTTTGATAATTTTGTTTCATTCTTGACCTCTTTTATTAATTAAATCATAGGTGTCTAAAGCAATCATTAATTCTTCATTAGTCGGAATTACATAACAAGGAATCTGGGAGTCGGCTGCTGAGACTTTAATCTCAATTGCCCGCTTACTATTAGCTTGTTCATCGATTGTAATACCAATAAAAGCTAGTTCTTCCATAATTGCTGCTCTCGTTAATACTGAGTTTTCACCGATTCCCGCCGTAAATACTAAAGCATCTAGACCCTTCATTTCAAAATAATATTTAGCGATATAATCAACTACTCGGCGGACGAACATTTTACGAGCTAAAAGACAACGAGTATTACCCTCAGCTATCCCTTTTTCAATATCCCGGGAGTCAGAACTAACACCACTAATCCCTAAATAACCACTTTCTTTATTTAGGACTTGTTCTATTTCCGCAGCACTTAAATTATATTTTTGCATCATATAGGTAACAATCGTGGCATCAATGTCACCGCATCTCGTCCCCATAATTATGCCGGCATTAGGGGTTAAGCCCATTGATGTATTAAGACAAACATTATTTACAACAGCACTAATACTACCGCCATTGCCTAAATGACAAGTAATTATTCGACTATTTGGTAAGTTTAATATTTCATTCATTCTTCGTGCTACATATTTATGACTAGTGCCATGGGCCCCATATCTTCTTATTTTATAATCTTCATACCATTTATATGGTAGGGCATAAAGAAAGGTCTCTTCTTTCATAGTTTGATGAAAAGCGGTATCAAAAACAGCAGTTTGTAAAGCTTTAGGAAATACTCTCCTCGCGGCATCTATCCCAATAATAGCTGCGGGATTATGTAAAGGTGCTAATGCGGCTAATTCGTTTATCTTAGCAATAACATCTTCATCAATAAATACTGTATCGGCAAAGTAGTCTCCGCCTTGCACAACCCGGTGACCAATGCCCACTATTTCTTCAAGATCAGTTACTACTTGATTAGCTAGTAACTCACTAACCACTAATTCAAATGCTTGTTTATGATCAGTTAATACCACTTCTTTTTGGATTTTTTGCTCTTTTATTTCTAAACGATAAAAACTACCCGTTTCATTTATCTTTTCAAAGGTGCCGGCAATTAGTACCTCTTGACTAGGCATGGCAAATAATTTAAATTTTAATGACGAACTACCGGTATTAACCGCTAATAACTTCATGATTCCACCTCATCTTCTATTATACTAAATATATCGCGATATAACTATGATTTTATCTGATTGACAGTCTAATTTAAAGTAAAGGATGAACTTCTTTTTCTTCCTTAGCTACTACTTTAATTACTTCTTGATTGGCTACTGCCTCATAGATTAGTTCTTCATAAGGAATTAATTTTTCATAAGCTAGACACTTGGTAATACTTGGCTTGATAACCGGATGTTCCGGGACAAAAATAGTACAGCAGTCTTCATAAGGGAGAATACTAGTTTCATAAGTTCCAATTTGTTCCGCTAATCTAATTATTTCTAATTTATCAAAACAAGCAACTGGCCGAATAACAGGGATTTTAACTACTTCATTAATTGCCTTCATACTAGCTAAGGTTTGACTCGCAACTTGACCAATTGATTCCCCATTAATAATAACATGACCTTTCATATTATAATTAATAATAGCACTAATTCGATACATCATGCGACGCATGATTGTAATTAAATAATCCCTGGGAATATTTTGGTAAATTGCTTCTTGAATTTTTGTAAAATTAATTATATGGACTTTAATATCGTTATTATAGGGGGCCAATATTTTAGCTAATTTTAACACCTTATTTTTGGCTTGAACTGAAGTATGAGGTGGGCTTTCAAAATAAACAGCAGCTAACTTGACCCCTCTTTTAATGGCTAAATAACCAGCAACCGGGGAATCAATACCACCACTTAGCATTAATAAACCCTTCCCTTGTACCCCAACCGGATAACCGCCTAAGCCAGGAATTGATTCATAATAAAAGTAAGTACCTTCTTTTCTAATTTCAATAGTTACTAATAATTCCGGATGATTAATTGCTACTTGCTTATTTGGCAATGCTTTTAAAATAATCCCTCCTAAATGTTTACTTATTGCCAGTGAAGTACCAGGATAAGCTTTATTACTCCGTTTTGTTTCAACCTTAAACGTATTAAATTCTTGCTCTTTTAATAAAGTAACTAACGTCTGTTCAATGTCAGGCATTTGATCACTATTTATTTTATAACCAATCATCATTTCGTGAATCCCAAAAACCTTTTTTAAAGCATTTATTGCTTTATTAAGTTGTTCTTCCTCACCCATAATAAACATGCGGCCCCGATCAAACTTAGTCATTAACTTTAAATCATTTACCGCTAGTTTAATGTTTTTATTTAAGCAATCAATAAAAAAATTGATATTATCCTTTTTAGTTGATAGTTCACCATATTTGATAATTATTAGTTTATCCATAATTAGCTCCTCTCAAAAGTTAAACTAGTCAGCTTAATGACTAGTCTTACTAAGTTTTTCGTATTCTTCTTTAAAAGCTTTTAAAAATTTATTGATTTCATCATTAGTGGTAATGGCGGAAATACTAATGCGCACTGTTGTTAGTGCTCTTTTTGTTTCGCCATAGACTGCCATTACGGCATTACTTAATTCGCCTGAAGAGCAAGCGGTGTTAGTCCCAATATAGATTTCATATTCATCCAAGGCATGAATTAAAGTTTCTGGTTTAATACTCATTAAACTAAGATTAAGAATATGAGGAATTGAATAACGCGTTTTATTAATCTTAATCGTGTCATATTTAGCAATTTCTAAACAGATCTTATCGTTTAGTCTTTTAATTAAATTTTCTTTTTTATCTAAGTCATCTAAAGCAATTCTTAAAGCTTTAGAAAATGCAACAATTAATGGTAACGGTGGGGTTCCCGGATTAAGGCTGGTATTCTTACTAACCCCATGAATAATTGGGGTTAAGGTTATTTTTTCGGCTTTATAAATCATGCCAATTCCTTTAGGGCCAAAAATTTTATGACCCGAAATACTGGCTAAATCCACATCATGTAAATTTATAGGAATTTTACCTACCCCTTGCGTGATATCACTATGAAAAAAAGTATTAGGATTTTCTTTTTTTATTATTTGGCGAATAGTTTTAAGGGGCTGTCTTAACCCCATCTCACTATTTACCCCACAAATACTGACAAGGATCGTTTCCGGTTTAATCTTACGTTTTAAATCTTCAAAATCAATTAAACCCTCTTCGTCATTATCAACATAACTAATTTTAAAACCACACATCTCTAAATATTCACAAATCACATATACTGAAGGGTGCTCAAGTTTGGAAACAATAATGTGATTACCCCGGTTTTTATAAGCAAAGGCAATCCCTTTAATAATCATATTATTAGCTTCCGTCGCCCCACTCGTATAAATTATTTCTTGTTCTTCAACATTGAATAATTCACTAATTTGTTTAGTGGCACTATCTAACAAAGCTTTAGATTTAACCCCTAAGGCATGTAAAGAGTTAGCATTACCAATATAATCGCGACTAGCTTTGTTATATGATTCTAAAACATCATATAAGACGGGCGTCGTTGCTGAATAATCAAGGTATATCATATTATCACCTTTTCTTATTATACAAAAAAAAGACCTAAAGGTCTATTTTTTTATATTAATTATTAGTTTTTGCTGTGTCGGCAATTAGTTTTTTATATATTCCTGGTTCGACAAGATTAATCGTACTAATTGAACTTTCTAATGACTGTTTATAAAGTCCTTTATTAAATTGTTCTTCAGCAAGATTTAAACCTGCTGTAATTTCTTCATCAAGGGGACGATAACGATTACCATAGACAATTGTCATTTCAGCCATTCTTGCCGATTTAATTGTTTCTTTAGTGGTGTTATACAATTTCAAAACTAAATCCCTTGCGGTATCAACTCTGGTATTTAAAATCTTAATCGATATTGGTTTTTTATCTAGTTCAATAATTACTTCTTTAATTGCGGCAGTGGCTTCTGATAATTCAATGAAATAATTAGCGGGAATAACCGGTAACTTGTAACTGCGAATCTTACTTTTACTTTTATTCAAAATCAATTTAATTTCATCAAGTTGTTCCCTCGCCCTTAACTCATCTTCTTTTAAACTACCAAGCGTTCTTAAAGCAATTTCTAATTTATCTTCAGTTTTTGTTAAATTAACATTGATTAACTCCACTTCTTTTGCTAAGCGCGTAAAAGCAAAAGATTTAGAACGATGAGCAGCTACTAAAGCATTATAATTATCCTTAATAATTATTAGTTCTTCTTTGATTACTTCAATAACTTTTACTTCATTATCAGTTAAATCATAGGAATACTTAATCGCATTAATTTTCTTCAGTAAACTATTATTTATCTTTTCTAATTTATTAGCTTTAATTATAATCGTGCGAATATATTCTTCAAAAATCTTTTTGGCTTGTTTTTCTTTATCAAAGTCATTATATATTGAATCAAAATAATCAATCATCGTTTTTAATTCAAAAATTGAATCTTCGATGTTTAAAACATTTAAGCGTTCAAAAATATCAGCAATCTTTTTATCAACTTCTTTAATATTATAATCCAGATTAATATAATCTAAGTTATAACCATTAGCTATCATCTTATTAGCAATCGCTTTGATATCAGCAATTTTGCTGGGAATCAAACTACGACCCATCAAAATAATACTTGGGGTTTCTTCAATAACCGCACTTAAATTACCAATGGTATCATCAATGGCTTTAACAATTCGTCCGACTTCAGAATAAGCATTTTCTTCCATCGCGTTTTCAAAAGCTAAGAATAACTTATCAGCAGTCTCAAATTGTAATTCTATTGGTTTAGTAAATTCTTTATAGTCACTTTTACTTTGATTATATTTATTAGCAATTTCGCGATAGATAGCTTTTAATTTAGTTATTGTTTCGCGATTCTTTTCTTCACTTAAGGTAATTTCTCTAATTTCTTCTAATAAACGATTGGATTGATTTTTAACCGCAATAATTTCAATTTCGGTATTAGTTATCTTATCTTTTAATTCTTTGTATTTTTTCTCGAGCATTAGATCTTCAAGTTCCAGTAATTCATCAGTAATTTTTGGTACTTCAATGTCTTTAATGCCCTTAAATCGTTGCTGCCAAGCATCGTATATTTCACGCATCTTCTCGTTATTAATTAAGGCTTCAACTTTGTTTAATTCGGATAATATGGATGCTGAGATAATTAAATTTTTATCTCTCTCTAAAAGTGAAATCTCGGACTCATAAGTTTTTTTCTCATGGCGACTAATTACGTTTAAAATCACAATTAAAACAATTGCTGAAAGCACAAAATAAGTAATGCCTAATAAAAAATATGTTGTACTACTCACTTTTATTCCTCCTTAGTCTAATCATATTTTAGCATAATTTAAGGGGTAAGAAAATAATTATCTTTCCCAACGGGCATATAAACCACAAGGTAAAATTAAATCACTACCCTTTATTGGTAACCCAAGTTCATCACTACTAATCTGACCTTGACATTTTTGGTTAACAGTTTGCTTAAGAATGTTTTCAATACTAGTTTTTGATATTCCGGTAGCATATGAACTAATATTAAATAGATATGCTTTTTCACTTAACAGTTCAGTACAAAGACTGACAAGTTCAAAAAGATCTTTTTCAATACTCCATACTTCACCTTGGGATCCTCTCCCAAAAGCTGGAGGGTCCATAATAATTACTTCGTATTTATTACCTCTTTTAATTTCTCGTTTAACAAACTTAATGACATCATCTACAATATAGCGAATTGGGGCCTCTGCTAAATTTGAAGCTTGAACATTAGCTTTGGCCCATTCTACCATTCCTTTGGCAGAATCAACATGAACCACACTGGCTCCCGCTTTAAGCGCCACTACTGAAGCTGCTCCCGTATAAGCAAAAAGATTTAAAACTTTAGTTGGCGCTTTCGCATTCATAATTTTTGTTTTGTAATAATCCCAGTTAACCGCTTGTTCAGGAAATATCCCGGTGTGCTTAAAGCCCATTAATTTAAGATTAAAAACATAGTCTTGATAATTTATTTGCCAAGAGGTCGGTAATTTTTGATTAGCAACTTGCCAATTACCCCCGCCTTGAGCACTCCGCTCATAATAAGCATCATATTTATTAAGTGGTGTTGGTGCTGGCCAGATAATTTGGGGATCAGGTCTTAATAAAGTATAGTTACCCCACACTTCAAGTTTTTGGCCATCACCGGTAGCTATTATTTGATAATCTTGCCAATCATTTGCAATTTTCATATACTCACCTCTTATTAAAAGTTAAAAAGAGCCAAAAGGCTCCTAAATGTTTTTAGGATTTCATTAAGTATTTTACTAACGGATCAATCATTTCAAATAAACCATGAATAAAGAAGAAATAACCAAGCACGATTGTGGTTGTAACGTCATTATTACTCAAACTTATGGCAGTAACTAAGCCAATAATTAAAAACATAACTAAAAGAAACACCATTAATTTCCACATTCGATCCTTTTTATCGTTATAATAATCCGCCTTATTTAATTTAACAATACTCATCATCATAATCCATAATATTACCGATAAGGAAAGAATAACCGGGTATTTCCCATCATAATAAATATAGTTACATACCCCAGCAGCGATTGAAGCAAAGAATGTTAATAAACCTTCAAAGTCTTTACTTTTATAATTAATAATAAATAATCCTAAATTAGCAAAGGCATAAATACCCATAACAATTGAAAATATCAACTTAATATTAGTAAAATTAAATAACGGACAGAC
>DAOOOU010000005.1:0-13356 GCA_035387905.1 Bacilli bacterium
CTTTTTCTGTAGGATAATAATCTTTCTTGTTAGGAATTAAACCCATTTCTGATAAAGCGCATACTACCACTCTTTTGCCATATTGGCCGTTATGTAAGTTAAGTAATTCAGCAGCCGGCAATTTTGAATAATTATAATTATATCCAATTAATTTCATGAAATAGTCTGCTTGAGTAATTTTATGACCATTAATCTGGTGACTATCAATTATTCCCTCTAAGATTATTTGACTAATATCGCTTCGGGTAATATAGGCCATATATCTATCTTCTCTTGGGATTGTGGGCAACTCTTTAAGATACTCGCCTTGTTTAGTTGTTACAATTAAATCCCCTTTATCAAAATTTTCAACAAGATAATAGAGAAACTCTTCTGGTAAGAGGGCGATAATTCTTTCTTTAACATATGTAATGGAAGTAATCTTATCAATGGCATCTAAAGTGTCGGTTATTAAAGGAATTAACTCAATACGATTCTTTTTTTTCATCTTTAGTTGCAAAGAATATTTTTTTATTTTCTTTTCTTCATCCATATTTACCCCCAAATATAAATTATTTTAATATAATTACTGGCGTTGATTGATTTTGTTCAGCACAAATTATATTTGAAAATTTTTTATTATATATTTGAAACACTTCTTGAATTGTCGCAAGCGCTACTTGCGGATCATTATTCTTCTTACTTAAATGGATAAGGACTATCTTCTTTGTTGACGGACCAATTAGTTTTGCTAAGTAAATAGCAGCATCGCGATTAGATAAATGGCCCACCGTGCCTAGCACTCTTTGTTTAAGCCATTCCGGATAAGGACCTTGCATCAACATAGTTATATCATGGTTGCTTTCAAAAAGGTAGATATCAAGATTACGTAATAGATCAAAGTGCTTACGGCTGATATAACCCGTATCAGTAATATACCCAATTTGATATTTTTGATAATTAATAATAAAATTTCGCGCATCGATTACATCATGAGAAGCCTTGATGCTAGTAATAATCAGATCACTAAATACTATTTTCTCATCATAGATAATTAGTTTGTTATAATCATTTAAAAATGACAAATCTGGCATCATATCAACAGTAACATATACTGCTACTGGATATTTTTTAATAAATTTTTCTAGGCCACTAACATGGTCAGTATGAGTATGACTAATAATTATGGCATCGATTTCGTTAATGGCAACATTAATTGTATCTAACCGGTTCTTAATAAATTGAGGTTGCTTTCCTAAATCAAGTAGTATTCTATGATGTTTTGTTTCAATATAAGTTACATTACCTTCCGAGCCACTTGCTAAAACACATATTCTCATGTTAATCTTCCTTTATAAGCATATTATAACAAATTAGGAAGAATATTAAAAGGTTTCAGCCTAAACCGAAACCTAATTATTAATGAAAAATTGAACGCGGATTAATCCAACTATAACTAGGTGAATAAGGAATACCAATGGAAACACTAAAATGGAGATGGGTTCCTGAAGAATAACCGGTACTACCCATATTTCCAATTCGTTGGCCTCTAGTCACTGTTTGACCAACTGAAACTAAAGTCTTTGATAGATGGGCATATGCCGAACAGTATCCATTTTCGTGTTGGACAACAATACTGATTCCTCCAGCATTACCCATCATGCCTCCCCAACCAGATGAAATAACAACACCATCTAGAGTAGCATATATTGGTGAGCCAAAACCAGTTCCAGAAATATCTAGCCCATAATGGAATTCACCACCACGATAGCCATAACCACTTGTGATTACATAAGGCGAGTTGGTTGGCCAGCCCCATATTTGACCAGTATCAACATATGTTCCAGATTGATAGTTTTTGCGACCTTTAACGATTTTTTCGTTTTGAACAGGGCGAATTACGGTACTATTAGTAATAACTGCCCCTTGATTCTCCTCACCATTTATTAGCTGAATCTGTTTAGTAATTCGCGTTATACCATTTACCCCTTGTTGATCAATCTGCTTATAACTAGGCTGTTTGGAATAATCATAACTAACCTCTGAGTCATAAGGAACTGATATATCTTCCACTACTTCCATTTCGTAAATCAACGTTAATATCGGATTAATTAAAGTAACGTTAGCAGTATCGCCAATCGCTAATAAGGTATTAGTACTACGATACTGAGGATTAGCAATTAAGAATTCTTGGGCATTTAATTTGTTATTATAAGCAACTGTTTCTATCGAATCTCCAGCTTTAATAACATATTCTTTTGTTTTTTCAACTTCCCCAAATAATAGATATTTGGTTAAATCAGATTCATTAGTAAAAATAGGATCATTAACACTAATATATGTTTCCTTAATCGTGATATTTTCTTTAAAATACATATTATTAATTATTGAACCAACATCAGTAATCTCTAACTGCGTACCTTTAATAAAAGCTTGATATTTTTCTTCCTCAACAAAAGCGGTAATTATATTATTAATTGCTTTTTCAAAAACACTTTTATCAAGGACGTTAATATATACCGGAATTGCATCTTGATCAGCCTTTTTTATAGTGATTGTATAACCTTTGATGGTGAATTCTTTTTCTGCTTTAATCTTATTATAAATCTTTTCCACACTAGTAATATCTTCTTCATATGTAGTTCGAGCCATAATATTAAAACCTTTAGGTGGATAAACATTTTTTACCTGGTACTTTTCTTTGATTGCACTTTGATCGCGATTAATTAAATTGTAAAGTTCGTTTTTATCATCAATAACGCCAAGTTTTTCACCATCTAAATATATTTGATATACTTGGTTAGGACTATTAAATTCGTGTTTAATAAAACCCATACTAAAAATTAGCAGGCTTGAGCCGACTGCAATAAAAAGCGATATTAAAGCTCTTTTTATTTTGCTTTTAGCCATCTATTTTTCTTCCTTATCTGCCGGAGAATAATTTCTAAAATTACTCATGTTTAATTCAAATAATAATTCAAATTTTCCAGTTGAACCCTTACGATGCTTAGCAATAATTACTTCACAAGGTACATTTTTTTCTTTATTAAGTTCACCTTTTTCCTTGTAATAATCATTACGATTCAAAAACATAACAATATCCGCATCTTGTTCAATTGCTCCTGATTCTCTTAAGTCGGCTAGCATCGGTTGATTCTTTTCTCTTTTTTCAGCATTTCTTGATAATTGAGCTAAAGCAATAACTGGAACTTTTAATTCCATTGCCATTGTTTTTAACGAACGAGATATTTCTGATACCTCCTGTTGTCTTGACTCGGGTCTTTTACCCCCGATTGTTACTAACTGTAAGTAATCGATTACAACTAATCCCAGGCCTTTATCTTGACTAGCTAAACGACGGCATTTTGCTCTAATTTCAGAAGTTGTTACGCCGGCATTATCTTCAATATAGATGTTAGTATCGGCAAGTTGGGACATAGCTTCGTTATATCTTTTCCAATCACTATGTTGTAATTGCCCGGTTTGTAATTTATATGAATCAATTTGACCAATAGCGCTTATCATCCGGTTTACTAATTGTTCGGCAGGCATTTCTAAGTTAAAAATAGCTACTGCTTTTTCGGTGTTCATCGCAGCATTTGTGGCAATATTTAAAGACAAAGCTGTTTTCCCCATACCTGGCCTTGAAGCGATGATTATTAATTCACCTTCATGCAATCCTGCAGTTGCTTTATCTAAATCATAGAATCCGGTTTCAATACCAGTGATTAGGCTTTTGTTTTGCGCTAATAACTCTAGGTTTTCTTGAGCTTTTCTCAAAACTTCAGTAATAGGCATAAATTCACTAATCTGTCTTGCCTTAACGACATTTAAAATATCTCGCTCGGCATTATCTAAGAGGCTTGTAATATTATCTTCTTCATATGATCTAGTTACAATTTCTGTAGCCGTTTTAATTAAGTTTCTAATTGTATTTTTTTCTTTAACGATTTGAATATAGTAGTGTAAGTTAGCCGTTGTCGCAACGGAATCAATAATTTCGCCAATATATTCTATACCACCAATGGCATTAAGATTCTTCTTTTTATCAATCTCATCTTTAATCGTTGTAATATCAAGTGGCACTTTATTTTCATATAAAGCTCTAATGGCTTCAAATAATTTTTGATTTGCTTCCGAATAAAACATATCGGCAGTGATTTCCTCACAGATTTTACTTAAAGCATCATTGCTTAAAAAAGCTGCGCCCAATACACTCATTTCCGCTTCTAGATTTTGGGGCATTTGTCTTGTGGCCATTATTCTCACCTACTTCTTAAGGGTTATTTTCAATTCGCACTGAATATTTTTATAAAGGGTTACTATTACTCGGTGTTGACCTAAAGTATCAACTGGGTTAGTAATAGTAATTTTCTTTTTGTCAATATTGTAACCTTTTTTTTCTAGTTCCTCAGCAATGTGTTTACTAGAAATAGTACCGAATACTTTTTCTTCTTTACCGGTTTTAACTGTAAACACCAGTTCTTCCGCAACTAATTTTTGAGCAATTATTTTGCTTTGAGCAATTATTTTTGCTTCTTCTTGCTGGCGATTATCCAATTCTTTATTTAACCGTTCTTTACTATTTTTTGTATACGGTACTGCTAATCCTTTTTTTATTAAAAAATTATTGGCATAACCATCACTTACTTCGATTATTTGGTCTTTTTTCCCCTGCTTTTTGACATCCTGAAGTAAAATTACTTTCATCATAATCTCTCCTTCATAATTAACTATTTGATTATATCAAAATTTTATTTAAAATGAAACTGAAATAAAAAAAGTATATATAATATACTCTTACTTAATATATGGTACTAAGGCCATAAATCTAGCCCATTTTATTTGTTTAGCAATATGTCTTTGATGCTTTGCACAAGCTCCGGTCATTCGACGTGGCATGATCTTTCCTTTTTCATTAATATATTTAGAAACAATCATTACATCTTTATAATCAACGCTTTTGCCAGCACACATCTGACATATTTTTTTCTTTTTACGATAAAATTCCGCCATTAGTTTTCCTCCTTTTTAAAATGGTAAGTCATCATCACTCAAAGCAATTTCTTCACCAAAATCTTTAAACGGATCTTCTTCAACATCGGTTGTTTCAATATTTTCGTGATTATTGTTGTTACCTGGTTCAAAATTAGCATTGCCACCTTTTGAACCTAAGAACGTAACATTATCAGCCACAACTTCGGTAACGTACTTTTTTACGCCTTCTTTATCGTCATAATTTCTGGTTTGCATACGACCCTCAACAGCAACCTGAGAACCTTTTGAACAGTATTTTGCAATATTCTCTGCTTGCTTACGCCAAGCTACACAATTAATAAAGTCCGTTTCTCTTTCGCCACTTTGATTGGTATATGTTCTTGATACCGCCACTGTAAAAGAAGTTGTTGCCGTTCCTGAAGTTGTAGTTCGCATTTCAGGATTTTTAGTTAAACGACCAATTAAAATTACTTTGTTCATATTCTACTCCTCATCTAATTTAATTATTAAATGTCTTAATACATTTTCATCAAGTAATGATTTACGATCAAATTCACTAACTGCTTCTTTAGTTGCAGTTATTTGCAGCAAAAAATAATATCCGTTTAATTCTTTCTTAATCGGATATGCGAGTTTCTTCTCGCCAAGTTCTTTGAATTCTATAATTTTTGATTTGTAATCTTCAATTATATTTTTCAACATCGTACTTGTTTTCTTAATCTGCTCAGCATCGATAGTAGCTTTGATTATGAACATAATTTCATAATTATTCATTTGTCCACCTCCTTATGGTCTATTCGGCTTCAGTTTCTGAAGCAAGGAGTAAATTAATACTCGTTTCACATTATAACATTGGAAAAATAAAATGTAAACCTAAACATTAAAGCGAAAATAACAAATGTCGCCATCCTGTAATTGGTAGTCTTTTCCTTCTAAACGTAGTTTACCCGCTTCTTTAACTAACTTATCGTTTCCTAATTGGTAAAGGTCTTGATAAGACATAACCTCGGCTTTGATAAAACCTTTCTGGAAATCGGTGTGAATAATTCCTGCTCCTTCTGGAGCTTTCATCCCTTTGGTAAAAGTCCAAGCCCTAACCTCGTCGGCGCCAACCGTAAAAAAGGTTTGTAAGCCAAGAATAGAATATGTTGCTTTAATTAGTTGATCTAAACCACTTGCTTGAATACCAATTTCATTTAATAAAGATTGCTTATCGGCATCATTCAATTCTGATAGTTCGCTTTCGATTTGGGCACACATAGCAATTACCTCGCTACTTTCTTGAGTTGCAAAATCAATAATTGCCTTTAGATATTTGTTATCGTTACTAGCGATATCTTTTTCACTAACATTAGCAACATAGACTATTGGTTTTAAGGTGATAAAACTAAAATTTTTCAAAGTCAACAGTTCTTCTTCGGTATAGTTAACATTCCGCAAAGGAATATTATTTATCAATGCTTGTTGCACTTTTTTGAGTACTCCTACCTCAATTAATGCTTGTTTATCTTTGGTTGTCTGTGCTTTTTTCTCAATTTTATCAATTCGGTTTTCAACGATTTCTAAATCGGCTAAAATTAATTCAACATTAATAATATCTATGTCTCGTAAAGGGTCAACGGCTCCTTCAACATGAGTAATCTGTGGGTCATCAAAGCAGCGGACAACTTCCACAATTGCATCAACTTCTCTAATATGAGAAAGGAACTTATTCCCAAGTCCTTCGCCTTTAGCCGCGCCTTTTACTAATCCGGCAATATCAGTAAATTCAAAAGTTGTTGGAACTAAACTATGGGGAACATATAATTTTTCTAAAAACTCTAACCTGCTATCAGGAACCGTTACTATCCCGACATTGGGTTCGATAGTTGCAAAAGGATAATTCGCAATTAATATATGTT
Organism: Bacilli bacterium; assembly: GCA_035387905.1. Classification (GTDB taxonomy): domain Bacteria; phylum Bacillota_I; class Bacilli_A; order RF39; family UBA660; genus DAOOOU01. Next base: position 6,879 of record DAOOOU010000005.1, read on the forward strand.
TTTTAGTAATTGCGTTAAATAAGGTTGATTTACCAACATTAGGTAAACCAACAATTCCAGCTTTTAAAGCCATGATTACACCTCAAATCTATATTTAAAAACGATTGCATGCAATCGCTTTTATTATAACGAAATACTGCCTCCAAGACCCATTGGTAAGCCACTAATATACCACACAATTAATATAACTAGCAATACTAATCCCGTACCAATAGCATATGGGAGCTGATATTTTATTGTGGTAAACAAGGATATTGGTTCTTCCTTTTGATTGTATTTTTGAATGTATGCTAAATATATAACAAAGTAAGCCATTAACGGGGTAAGGCCATAAGCCATTCCTTCGCTAAAACGAACTATTACCTGAGCAAATTCTGGAGTTAATCCCGCATTCATAAAAACTGGCACCACAGCTCCTGCTATAATCGACCACTTAGCCACTGGCGACGGTAATAAAAAAGTAATAATAAAACTGGCAAAAAAAGTTAATATTACTAGAGGAATTCCTGAAAAAGCTGTTTTACTAATTAATGAAGTTATTTGGATAGCAAAAACACTACCGATATTACTTTTTTTCATGACATTAATGAGAATTGAAGCCAGCAAGATCATGATTAAAATATTACCGGTTCCATCAAGAGAATGACTTAAGTCATCACAAAAATCATTATTATTTCGAATTGTTTTTGCCCCAAGCCCATACGCTAAACCTAAAATAATAAAGAATACGGTAACAATAAAAACAAAACCATTACTAAAAAATGAGTCAAAACCAAATAGTTTATCAATATAAAAAACTTGTGAATAATCTAGCAACTTACCAGAAAAAGGTAATCCTGGAATAATATTATAAGCAAAAATTAATAAATATACAAACCCGGCAATTAAAGCTATGATTAAGCCCCGCATTTCTTTTTTGGTAATTCTAAGATCTTTTTTCTCTTCTTTAAACTCATATTCCGCAACCCTATTTACTGCATATTTTTCAGTAATAATCGTAATAATAAATGAAGTTACAATTATTGCTACAAACATAATGAATATAAATATTAATGTTCCTAAACCATAACCACTATCTAAAATATGAGACGCATTAATTGTCGAACTAAGCATAGCACTATCAACAGCTGTAAAAAATAAACTTAAGCCACTACCACAAGTTAAAGCGGCAAAGGAAGTAACAATCCCAATTAAGGGATTACGGCGCCCATAATAGAACAATAAAGCCCCAAGTGGGATCATGGTTACAAACGCTAAGTCGCCAGCAATACTTAAAAGGACACATATTAACACAAAAACAAAAGTAACATTTCTTTTTCGGGAATATTTAGTTAGTAAAGTAAAAGCGGTTTTTAAAAAGCCACTCTTTTCCATAATACCAATGCCAATTAAGACGATTATCAACATACTAAGTGGTGTAAAAGCCACAAAGTTTGATACGGTGGTACTAAATATATACTTAATTCCGCTTAATGAAGCTAACGATGTAGTACTTACTAGATTCTTGGTAAAATCTCCTTTTGTACTTACTTCATTATATGTTCCTTCAAAACCAATTAACGATAGAAATCCACTTAAGCATATAACAAATAGAATTAAAAAGATATATGTCATAAGGGGATTTAGTTTTATTTTATCTTTAAATTTATTCATTTGAGTCACCAATTACCTTTTTCAACTTTCTTTCAAATTCTAATCGGTCTAACATCACTTCGCGATTACATTTAAGACATTTAATTTTAATGTCGACACCAACGCGTGTAATTTGCCAACTATTCGTTTGACAAGCATGAGGTTTCTTCATAATTATTTTATCATTTAGTTTATATTCTTTTTGCATTTTAATCCTCGATATTAATGCCTAATATTTCTAGAATCCGTTCTAAATCTTTTTCTGAATCAAAAGGAATTTCAATTTTATGAGAACCTATATTTACTTTTGTACCAATCTTTTCTCTCATCGAATTTTCATATATTTTATAACGAATACTTTTATCGTTATGACGATTAATCTTATTAGTTTTAGTTACTTCTTTGGCACTCGCTATTTTTTCAATATCACGGACACTTAGGTTTTCAGCAATTATTCTTTGAGCCAATGTATCAGCATAATCGGGATTAGCAATTTTACTTAAAACACGAGCATGCCCCATTGAGATTTTATTGTCAGCAATTAATTTTTTAGTTCCTTCGGATAATCTTAATAAACCCAATAAATTAGTAATATGGCTTCTGCTCTTACCAAATTTTTTTGCAAGTTCTTCTTGGGTAATACCTGTCCCATTAATAATCGCATTAAAAGCATTTGCTTCTTCAATAGGGTTTAAATTTTCTCGTTGAATATTTTCGACTAAAGCGATTTCCATCATTTCTTGATCATTGAAGTTACGAATGATAGCGGGTATTTTATCAAAGCCGGCTATTTTTGAAGCTTTAACTCTTCGCTCGCCAGCAATTAATTCGTATCCTTTAATACTTTCTTTAACAATTATTGGTTGTACTACACCATGCTCTTTTATTGACGAAGCTAACTCGGCAAGAGTGCTTTCATCAAATACTTTTCGTGGTTGATAAGGGTTGCTCCTGATCTCATTAATATTAATTTCAATAATGTCATTTGGTTTAGCTTTTTGCACAATTTCACTTTCAAAAGAATTAAAATCAATTCTTTCGTTTGAAAATAATTGCTCAAGGCCTTTGCCTAAAGCTTTTCTCTTAGTTTCCATTACGGCTAATCACTTCCTTTGCTAAATTTTGATAAGCCAAGGTTGCTCTGCTCTCTGGATCATAATCACTTATTGGTTTACCATGGCTTGGTGCTTCAACTAATCTAACTAAACGGGGAATAATAGTGTTAAATACTTTGTTCTTAAAGTATTTTCTAACCTCTTCGATTACCTCTAAACCAATATTAGTTCGGCCATCAAGCATAGTTAATAAAACCCCCTCGATTCTCAAATTAACGTTCATATTTGATTGAACCATAATAATTGAATTAAGTAATTGGGTTATTCCTTCTAATGCAAAAAACTCACATTGAACCGGAATAATTACTGAATCGCTAGCAACAAGGGCATTCATTGTCGTAATTCCTAAAGATGGTTGACAATCAATAATTATATAATCATAATTATCTTTTATTGCTAATAATGCTTTTCGTAGTTGGTCATTTTGGTGAAAGCTATTATCTTCCAACATTTTTTTTACAAATTCAACATCTACTCCCGCTAAATTAATAGTCGAAGGAATAATTGATAAGTTCTTAAATTTAGTTTTAATAATTGCTTGTTCAATATTTGCGGCTTCAGTCATAACATCATAAATATCATAAGCAAAGTCATTACTACTTAACCCTAATCCAGTAGTTGCATTACCTTGAGGATCAAGATCAATTAGAAGCGTTTTTTTACCTTCTTTACCTAAAGCAGAAGCCAAGTTAATGCTGGTTGTTGTTTTACCAACACCACCTTTTTGGTTAACTAACGAAATTGTTTTTGCCATAACTACCACCTTTAATGTCATCTTTACTAACCTATTTTAGCACATAAAATATCAAATGTCATAGAATAAAAATAAAAAGAAGGCTCACTTCTTTTTATTCGTTTTCAGTTTCGTTTTCTAGAGCTTTTTCAAGTTCTTCTTTCGACATTTTAGTGTAGCCTTTGATTTTTTTCGCTTTGGCAACTTCTTTTAGTTTTAGTAAAGTTGGCCCTTCCTCGCGTTCGTCAGCTAGAGGATTAATTTTACCAGTTTCGATTAATGATTCAATCTGCTCTTTTGTTAATGTTTCGTTTTCGATTAAAGCATCACTAATTAGTTTAACTAGTTTTTCGTTTTTGTTTAATATCGTTTTTGCCTGAGTATAACAGTCTTCAATAATCCTTCTAACTTCCTTATCAATTTCTAGAGCTACTTGATCAGAGAAATTTTTTGATTTAGCATAATCACGGCCTAAGAACACTTCTTCACTGCGATGTTCAAATTGCATTGGCCCAAGTTTGCTCATTCCGTACTCAGTTACCATACTTCGCGCAATATTTGTTGCCCGACGAAAGTCGTCAGAAGCGCCAGTTGTAATTTCGTTTAAAAACAACTCTTCACTAACTCGACCACCTAATAAACCAATAATTTGAGATTCTAATTCATCCTTGGTTGTTATCCCAATTTTTTCTTCTTTAGGTAACATCATTGTATAGCCGCCAGCCATACCTCTTGGAATGATACTAATTTTATGGACTTCTTGAGCATCAGGTACCTTTAAGCCAATAACCGCGTGTCCCGCTTCATGAATACTAACAAGTAGTTTCTCTTTTTCGGTAATCTTGCGACTAACTTTAGCAGGTCCAAGTAATACCCGATCAGTCGCTTCATCAATTTCGTCCATAGTAATTTCGTTTTTATTGCGACGGACAGTAAGTAAAGCGGCCTCGTTTAATAGATTTTCTAAGTCTGCCCCACTAAACCCCGGAGTTCTTTGGCTTAAATTTGCCAAATTAACATTTTTAGCAAAAGTTTTGCCGATTGCATGAACCCCTAGAATTGCTTCTCTTTCGTTCTTATCTGGTAAACTAACTGTTACCTGACGATCAAAACGACCTGGTCTTAATAAGGCGGGGTCTAATACATCTGGGCGATTAGTTGCGGCAATAATAATAATTCCTTCATTAGCTCCGAAACCGTCCATTTCAGTGAGCAATTGATTAAGTGTTTGTTCTCTTTCGTCATGGCCACCACCTAAACCAGTTCCTCTTTGACGGCCAACAGCATCAATTTCATCAATAAATATTAAGCAAGGTGCTGTTTGCTTCGCTTGTTTAAACATATCGCGAACACGGCTTGCACCGACACCAACAAATAGTTCAACAAAATCGGAACCACTAATATAGTAGAATGGTACATTAGCTTCCCCAGCTACCGCTTTGGCTAACAATGTTTTTCCGGTTCCTGGAGGGCCTACTAATAGGACCCCTTTAGGAATACGAGCACCCATTTTTTGGAATTTTTTTGGGTTCTTTAAGAAGTCAATTAATTCGGCAACTTCTTCTTTTTCTTCTTTTAAACCAGCAACATCTTTAAAGCTAGTTTTTGTTCCTTCGCCACTTAATTTCGCACGACTACGACCAAAATCCATTGATTTATTATTGCCACTTGCTAATTTATTAAATAAATAGTAGGTCGCAACAACTAACAAGAGAATCGGTAATATATTGCCAATAATTAATAATATTGAACTAGTTCCCGGATCTTTTTTAGTATCATAGACTTTTAAATCATTGGCTTCAGCATAATCTAAGACAACCTTTAGCTGTTCAGCAACAATTTTTGATTCAAAAGTCTCAGTTTCTTTATAATCAACTAATTTTCCTTCAACATAATATACCTTATCATTATTATTTGGGGTCAAGGTTATTTCGGTAATTGTTTCTTTCTCAATTTCTTTTAATAACTCACCAGTTGATAATTCGTTAACAACATTTTTTGCATAATTAAAATATGCTACCGTTCCTAAAACAATTAATAATAAAATTAAATAAGGAAATGATATTTTAAGGGCGTTTTTCTTCTTCATTTTTTTCTCCTTTTTCGATATACTCGATTATTATATCATACTTTTGGGTTTTTGCTTTATCAAAATTTGTTTTTTTTAGACCCGGTAACCAAAGAATATTATCTTTGGCATCAACCACTATTGGCCAATTATCTCGCTCTTCTTTTGATAATTTTTTCTCAATGAATATATCATTAATTTTTTTATGGCCTTCCATATTTTTAATAACTAACTTATCGCCATTTTTTCTCGTTCTGATTCTCAAAGGCAAAGCTATTTCCTTGCTCAATAAACGAGTACAATTATTATTTGTTTTATTGCTTTCTTTTACAAGATTAACTTGGCAATTATTTGGCAATATTACACTATCCTTTAACAAATAGTCATAATGCATTTTTGGTTGGACCTCTTTTTTTATTTTTAAAAACCCATGTTCTTTAGCGATTACTATGTTTCCTGGTAATTTAATATAATTATTCACTTTTTGAGTTTGAATCATTTGCAATACTAAAGCAATATGTTTTCGGCTAACTTTTTCAAGTTTTTCTTGATAAATAGCGGCAAAAATATATTCAATTATTTTTCTTTGAATAAGCCTATCATATGTTATAAAATCGCTTAAATCATACTGTTCGTTTTTTTTAATTATTTTTATTTTGCTGTTTACTTCACGATCAACATATTGATAGTATTGCTCTAATTCTGCAGCATATTGACTAAATTTTTGAAGGATATTTTTTTCTTCTTTTTTTAATAGGGGAATAATTTGGTGACGAAAACGATTTCTTGTATAGTATAGGTTGGTATTGGAGTCATCAACTACATACGGAATTTTATTGATTTTTAAATATTCCATAATTTCTTCTTTGGTTATCGAAATTAAAGGTTTTATTACTTGGTAACTATCTTGCTTAGTTAAAAACTGAAATC
>DAOOOU010000006.1:0-12441 GCA_035387905.1 Bacilli bacterium
GGCTGCTACTTCTTTTAAGACTCATGTTAATCACCTAAAACATATTATAACATAACTGACTTTAGCTTGCCAATAATAAAAACTAACCTATTGGTTAGCTTTTATTTGCAGTATCTAATTTAATATTAATCTTTTTAGTTACGGCATACTTAACACGGGCGTCCTCGCCTTCAACTTTAACCTCGATAGTATGTTCACCAACAGTATATCCGGCTAAATCAATATATGCATTAATACTCTCAGGTGTTATGGCATCAATTACTGATTGAACACCAGTTAATTGAACACTTACTACTGAATCTTCGATTGTTTTAGCAGTTGCCGACAATCCAGAAGGAATATTTTTTTGCTCAATACTAATATTATCAATTGTTCTTTGTTTTGCCTCCGCAAAACTTAAGGCAATAGCAATATTTGTTTCGCTAATATATCTAACACCTGAAGGTTTAGAAATAGTAACGCTATAACTCTTAGTACCATTATTGCCTTGACCATTTATATCAACAGTTACTGGAACGCCAGTAATATTATCAATTACGGCTTGTTCACCATAAATAGTAACACTATAAGTATCTTTGCCATTGATTGTCATCCCTGATATTGCTTTACCAGCAACCAAGTCACCAGTAGTAATTACTTTAACGGGAACAATAATCGAATATGAATCTAAATCAACTTTGGCTGTTACATTTGTCGCGACTATTTCGACATTAGCCATTTTCATACCATTATTATCATATGCAACTAAAGCGACATTATCGACTTCATAAGTGCCTTTAGTTGTAAATTTCTCATCAGCTAAATCAATTAAGGCTTTTACTGAAGAAATCTTATCAATGGTATCTTGCGAACCTTTAACTACAACCTCGTTTTTGGATAATTCAACACTCTTAACACTTAATTTAGCATCCATTTTCTCAGAATTAATTAAATCATAAGTAATATTTTTTAAAGTGCTTACTTTCTTCTTGATAGTAATTGTGACATATGACGGATCAAGTTTATAAGTCAAGGAATCAATTGTTTGATTATAAGTTAATTTAACTTTTTGGGGTTTATCGCTTGGCTCATATCCTGTTAAATCAAGAATAACTTCGTGATTGCCCAGTTGCTTTGCTAAATATAAGTCACTTTTTCGGCCCATTAAGGTAATATCAACAGTTTTGGGTAATCCTTCAATAACATAAGCATTAGAATTATATTTAACATTAATTTGCTGACCAGTGATAATTTCGGCAGTATTCGTTAAATTAATTACTTTGGAATCAACCAAGAAGAACAAGATTACTGCTAAAGCAAGCGAGATATAAAGTAAGACACTTGGTCGATTAAGAATTTTTTCTAATTTATTAAGACTGCGCGAACGTCTTACTATGCGATAAATAATTTTACTAATAGGAACAACAATTACCTTATCAATAATATTATATGTTTTTAAGCCAACGGCTTTTAGAAAATCCATTATCTTATTCATCTTCATCACCTTCTTTAGCTTCTTCATCAGCGTTATAAAAAAGTTCTGATTTAGGTTTTAGTTCTTCAACAAGGGTCTTTCTAAATTCGTCCAATGATAAGTTATAAAATAATTTATTATCATTAGCAATACTAATGCGCCCCGTCTCTTCAGAAACAACTAGGGCTAAAGCATCCGTCTCCTCGGCAATTCCTAAGGCAGCGCGGTGTCTTGTCCCCAATTTTTTACCAAGAGTTGGATTCATACTAGTCTTAAATACTGCTCCGGCACAAGTAATCCGATTTCCTTGAATAATTACCCCACCATCATGAAGGGGACTATTTGTAAAAAAGATTGAACCTAATAAAGGAGAAGTTAAATCAGCATAAATCTTTGTTGCGGGATTAATATATTCTTGCAGTGACATGTCTCTTTCAACAACGATTAAAGCACCAATTCGGTTTTTCCTTAAGTACTCCACAGCATCCATAATTTCAAATACAACTTTTTCGCGTTCATCAACTGATAATACTTTATGACGGCCCAATAATTGACTACGACCAATTGATTCAAGAACATTTCTAATTTCTGGTTGAAACAAGACAATTATTGCTAGCGGTCCCCATTCAATAACATATTCTAAAATTAAGCCAATTGTAAAAAGATTAAATACATCGCTTACTACTTTTATAGCCAGAATTAATATTACGCCTTTAACAATTAAAACTAACTTAACATTACTTTTAATATTCTTTAATAAATAATAAATCATAAACCAAACAAGTGAAATATCAATAATTTTGGTTACAAGTGACCATACACTTGATAGCGTCATATGACACCTTCCTTCTTTATCGTAAATAATTATAACAAATAATTATTAATTATTCTAGATTAACCTAATAATTTGATTTAAAAAGTAATAGCTTACTATTACTTTTATAATACTTCATTTTCGTTACTATTTGTTGTGCTTACTGGCTTATCAAGTACTACTGTTGGTAGGGGTGTCTGCTCGATAGCATTTAACGGAGAAGCGTTGGCCGGTGTTTGACCTTCTTTATTAAGTACCTCCTGGGATTCTTTATTAACTGCTTGATTTATTGATAAACCTTTTTCTTTAAAAGATTTTTTAATTTTATCAATATCTTCGGCCATTCTAATTTCCGAATTCATTTTAGCCGACTCGGTGCGCTTTTTTTTATCAGCAAAGTAGCCAATGATAGCTAGTAGAATAACACTTGCAATAATGATTAATAGATAATAATTAGTTGTTAGGTAATCAATAATTTTCGCCAATTATATCACCCTATTCCGTAATAATTAAATCTTGGTTAGTCGGTTGAATTTGAATAAAAGTGTTACCATCACTGACATCAATCTCTTGGCCATTTTCATAAGTATAAACAGTTTGTGCCGCACGGCTATCCTTTTGCCATTTAATTGGTGCCGCATAACCATTAGTAATATAGTAGCCTGTGCCACTGCCAATATTATCAATAACTTGTAATTTACCACTTGCATCATAATCACTATTAGCTACTTGGTAAACAATAATATTTTTGAAATGGTATTGTTCTTTAGTTACATTGTCAACCTGTGGTTTATTATTAACGTAACGCATATAAACTCCTGTTGCGGAATCATAAACATATTTATTAGATAGCGAATTAGAGTAATCTATAGTTACATTATTAGCAACTTTTGCACCTTCTATTTTACTTAGATCTACCTTTTCTGCGGTATAGTTTAATAATAGGTCTTTATTTGTTTCCTGACGATAATTTAATTTGGTTACAGCTTTATTTAGTAATTCCATATTAGTAAATCCAGTATGCTCAAGCGGAGCGTTAATCTCTTTATTACGATAGAAATAGATGCCTTCATAAGCTAAACCATTTATATTATTGATTCCCAACTTAGGAATATCGCTTTGAGCTACTGTGCTCCATCCCCAATGGACATAAACGGCATCATTTTCTAGGGCATAATCGAGAAAATAATGACGAGAGCTTCTTACCGATCCAATGGCCGCTGTATCTTGGTCTTTAAATACTGCCATCATTCTGGTAATACCACCTTCAACAATTATTTCATAAATAATATAGGCATCTTGTAATCCTGATTGGAAAGGACGAGCAACACCAATATTATTGATCATAACCGCAAAGGGTCTACTTTTAGAATTGGGATCAACAATTGTAATTTTAGGGTCAGCTGTTGGTAGCGTTTCTTTAGTTGCTTGCTTTTTAGCGGGTTTATCTTTAGCAAAAAAGATAAAATAACTTGTTCCTAAACCGGCCATTAATACCGCTCCCACAATTAATATTATAATTTTCGTTTTCATTTTTTTCATATCTTCACATCCTCTAATAATCTTATCATACTATCTTTTTCTTGGGTATCTTTTTTTTCTTTTTTTAGGGTGATACCTTCGCTTTTTATGACGCTTACGACGCTTTTTAGATTTTTGTTTGCGTAAATAATATTTTAATATGTAATAGCCCAATATTCCTAAGACAATAATAAACCAGGAGTTAAAAATAAATAATATTATGGAAACAAATATATTAAAGATCCCTTTTATGTTGAATTGCCAGTTATTTGTTAAAGCCACATACCGTTCGTTTAATTTTTTGGCATCAGCTAAATAATTGTTGTTTGCCGCATAATTTTTAAAATATCGCTTAGTATCATTCGTTAATTTTTGATAGTCTTTTTTATATTTAAATAAGAGAAAGGAATGACTCTCTGTTTGCTGTTGTTCATAATTGGCAATTAACGTTTTGACTTCTTGCGGAACCACATATAAACTTGGAGCCAAATTACTATGGGCTAAGGATAATTCTGCTTTATTCTCATAATAAATTGCAACTTGATAAAGTAAATCTTCTTGATTTTTAGGAGCAAGAAATTCTAAACCGTAGGCAAAACCTTTTTTATCGTTGCCTATAGGTACTGTAATTGAAGGATAGTTAATTACACTTCCTAACGAACTTCCTGGACTTTTTAATCCAGAATTACTGCCTAATTCTAAATTTTGGTTTTTAATTGTTGGATAAACTAATATATCAAGATCATTATTAGTCATTATTTGGGCAACATAACTTTGATATTCCTTTTTCGCTTGATCACGTTCTGTATGATCGGCATAGTTACCCCCACAGCCTTCATTATAACCAGTTAAATCGTATACCTTTTGGTTTGAACTTACTAACTGGCTAAAATTTCTAATAGGGCCCGTTGTTGTCTCTAAATAGTTATTAAAGTTATCACAAAAAGTTATTCCAGCAGCGGTATTATTAGCAATACTTTGATAATAAGGCGTTATTAATTGATCAATTTCGACTAGTGTAAAACCTAAAGTTTTTAAGTTAGTTATTTGTTTAGTCATTAAGGCTTTGACTTCGGAATTGGTAATTGTATTAACTGGTAGGCTAGCATTTTTTATTCCCGAGTAATAATTATTAATAATGCCAATTTTAATATCCTTAGATTTAATTGTCTGCTTTGCTTGATTAGTTTCGTTGCCTAACATTATTTGATATAGCAACTGATTATCAGTAACCGTCTTCGTTATAGGACCGACCACATCACGTTCAATATCATAAGGAATAATCCCCTTCATAGCTAATTTGCCAATTGTTGGACGTAAGCCGACAACTCCAGCTGCTGCTGCTGGAACCCGAATTGAAGAATTAGTATCTGTGCCAATTGCTCCCGCCCCAAAGCTTAAAGCAAGGGCAACAGCACTGCCTCCACTTGAACCATAGGGCGTATAATTAAGATTATAGGCATTGCGTACATTACCATAAGAACTATACGAATTATATGCCGAGAAAGCAAATTCACTCATATTGGTCGAAGCTAAGATAATTGCTCCTTCATTAACCAAGTTCTGAATTACCGGAGCATTAGCTATTGGATAATTAGTACTTAAAGCTTTTGCGCCACCAGTAGTAGCTAAGCCTAAGACATTAATATTGGTTTTTACTAATAAGGGAATACCGTGTAAGTCACCCCTAATTTTACCTGAAGCTCGCTCTTGATCAAGAGTTTTTGCCTGCTTAAGGGCGTCCTTGTTGATTTGATTAATCGTATTAAACTGCTCATCATAGGCAGCAATTCGTTCCAAGTATAAATTAACAAGTTGTTCACTTGTAACATATCCTTGATTAAGGGCTTTTTGCAGATCAATAATGCTCATTTGGGTGACATCTATTGGAGCCTTTGTGGCAACTACCCAATAAGTAGCAACAAATAAAAAAAATAAAGTAAATAAAACTTTACTAATTATTTTTTTCATAACTAGTTTTAATTTCTCTTTCTAAATCGCGAGCTTTGATTGTTGCCCGCTTATCATAGTTCTTTTTACCACGACAAATACCGAGAAGGACTTTAACTCGATTCCGCTTTAGGTATACTTTTAGAGGGATTAACGAAAATCCTTCTTGATTAGCCGCTTCATTTAGTTTCAATATTTCTTTTTTATGAAGTAATAATTTTCTTGTTCGATGTTCATCGTGATTAAATTGGTTACCAGCTTCATACTTTGCTACATAGGAATTAAGTAACTGGGCTTCGTTATTTTTAATAATAACAAAAGCATCACGAATATCCATTGAACCATTACGGATTGCTTTAATCTCTGTTCCTTTAAGTTCAATCCCGGCTTCAAGTTCTTTTTCAACAAAGTAATCATAATAAGCTTTTTTATTCCGGATTTCCATTTTCTTCACCATCAATTACTTCAAAATCAGTTGTTCCCGCAGCTTTATTTGCAGCAACAACTTTAACTTTTAACATGTCACCAAGCGCATATTTTTTCTTAGTTGATTTACCAATTATTGCTAAACTCTCGGGAAGATATGTGAAATAATCCCCTTTTAGAGTATTAACATGAACTAAGCCCTCAATTAGATTTGGTAATTGGACAAAGAAACCAAAACTAACAACACTAATAATCATTCCCTCGTATTCTTCACCTAAGTGAGATTCCATATACTCGGCAGTCTTCATATCAACTACATCCCGTTCTGCTTTAACTGCTGCTAATTCGCGTTCACTTGAATGTTCCGCAATTTCAACTAATAACTTGTCTAGAGTATTAATTGTTGTCATTGATAAATCCTGCTTAAATAAATAAGTTCTTAATAAACGATGAACTGTTAAGTCGGGGAATCTTCTTATTGGACTGGTAAAATGGGTATAGTTCTTACTAGCCAATCCAAAATGACCGCGATTATCTTTACTATATTCAGCCTTACGCATACTACGTAATAATTGACCAGATAATACGGCAAACTCGGGTTTTTCATTTAATTCATTTAAGAGATTTTGCATCCCTTTAGGCGTTATGCTTATTTTATTCTCGATTTTATATCCTAGTAATTTTACCAATTTTAAGAATTCAGAAATTTTCTCTGAATCTGGATTTTCGTGAATGCGGTAGATAAAAGGTAAATCCATATTATATATATGAGTAGCTACCGTTTCGTTTGCTGCGATCATAAAATCCTCAATTAGCATTTCCCCAGCAAAGCGTTCTCTTCTAATAACATCAATTGCTTTACCGTTTTCGTCTTGAACAATTTTTGGTTCGTCTAAATCAAAATCAATATATCCTCGTTTAATTTTATCTTGACGAAGAATTTTAGCTAAATCAGCCATCATCTTAATTTGTTCAACATATGGTTCATAGCCTTCAGCAACAACATTGTTAATAATAATATCGTTTACCTTTTTATAAGTCATTTTTTTCTTGGACTTAATATAACTTTCAAATATTTCGTAGTTCATAATTTGGGCAGTTAAACTTATATCCATCACGCAAGATAAAGTAAGTCGTAGTTCATTCTCGTTTAACGAACAAATACCATTAGATAGCTTATGAGGTAACATCGGAATTACCGTATCGGCTAAATAAGAACTAGTTCCTCTTTGATAAGCATCTGCTCCTAAAGCTGTATTTTCTTTAACATAATAACTAACATCAGCAATATGAACCCCTAAGCGATAACCATTATCGATCTTCTCGATACTAATTGCATCATCAATATCCTTAGTATCATCACCATCAATCGTAAAAATAACTTGCTCAGTTAAATCACGGCGATTGTTTAATGAATCAGGATTAACGACAGTAGGAATTAATTCAACTTCAGCGATTACATCTGGTTCTAATTGATCATAAATTCCATATTTATAGGCAATACTTAAAATATCAACACCAGGATCATCTTTATGGCCAAGAACTTTAGCAACTTCGGCTAAATATCTTTTATTAGATATTTTATTTGTAACTTTAACTAGAACTTTATGACCTTCAACACAATTAATAGCACTTTTTTTATCGATTTCAATTGTTAAATCTTTCTTTTCATCGTCAAGTTTAAGGAGGATCTTATCTTTAACAAAAATTATTTCGCCGACAATATTCTTTAAGTCACGCTTAACAATTTTTATTACTTTGCCTTCTCTTTTAATCCGACCGGGAATTACTTCACAAAGGACCATATCTTCATCAATAGCTCCACCAAGATTATCTTGATCAACGTAAATATCTTCGCCACTTTCTTGCAAGATAAAACCAAAGCCTTTTTTGTTAACTGAAATTTTACCAACTTTTAAATTAGGACAGTTATTTAATAAAATATACTTATCCTTTTTTGTTTTGAAAACAATAAACTCAGCTACTAATTCTTCAATAGTTGTCGTTAATGTTTGATATTCCTCGGCTGTTTTATAACCTAAAATATCATTAATCTCCATCAATTCTTTAGCTTCATGGATATTGGTTAATGCCTTAATAATTTGCTCTTTCATATAGTCCCGCTTTCTACTTAATATTAATTAAAATCAGTGGCTGTTGCTTGGCAGACTTTTTCTTTATTAGCGTTCCAATAAATTTTAATTATTTTATTATTGTAATAGGATAGCAACTCATCCGTTTTGGGATTTTTTAATCGTCCATCAATTAAACCTAATGTAATTATATCGCTAACTTTGATTTCACAACCTGAACTCATACAATCAGTTTTTGATTTACATCTATCTGGTTTAGGAATAATCGAACAATTAAAGGAAGTTTCCTGTTCTCTAGTTTCCGGTCTAATTTCAATAAAAGCACAGGCTGAAGCTTCAATTTTATCAATATAATTATCAAAGTCTTTTTCTTTTTGATTCTTTAATGATTCGGTCAAGCTATTAGCAATGACAATTGATAATAAGCCAAGAATAGCTATTACCATAATTATTTCCACTAATGTAAAACCTTTTTTCTTCATATCTTCACCATGTTCATTATATACCCTTTTGCCAATAAAAAAAAGACCGAAGTCTTATTTTAAAAATAAAATAAATGAAATGATAAAAAATAAAAATCCTAGAGTCATTGTCAAGCGACTAATTAATAATTCAAAGCCACGTTCTTTTTGCTTTTGAAATAATGCTTCATTACCACCAGTAATAATTTGACCAGCATCACTAGCTTTATCACTTTGTAATAAAACAATCGCAATCATTAAAATTGAGACTATCAATAATATCGTTTCTAACATTACTCCCACTTCCGTTTCCCTAATAATTTACCATAACAAGCATATAATAGCAAGTAATTATTTGGTTAGTTTTTCTTCGATTCTTAGTAGCCGATTATATTTACTGATTCTTTCCCCTCTTGATAGCGAACCAGTTTTAATGTAAGGAATATTAAATCCGACAGCTAAATCAGCAATAAAAGTATCTTCGGTTTCGCCACTGCGATGAGAGATAATCATTTTATAATTTTCTTGTTTGGCTAAAGCAATCGTTTCAATCATTTCAGTTATTGTCCCTACTTGATTAGCTTTTAACAGGATTGCATTTCCCGCTTTTTGTGCAATCGCCTTTGTTAAATACTTTTTGTTTGTTACAAAGTAGTCATCGCCAACAACTAAAATCTTGTTTTTAAAGATTGTAGTTAAGACTGTTAAACTCTCAAAATCATTTTCAAAGAAGGGGTCTTCAATCGAAACAATCGGGTATTTTTGAATAAGCATGGAATAATAATGAATTAATTCGTCGGCAGTCATTTCCCGCTGATCAAAATTATAGGTTTTAGTTTTAACATCATAGAATTCTGAAGCCGCAATATCTAAGGCAATAAAGACTTCCTTACCTGGGATATAACCTGCTTCTTTTATGGCTTGCATAATTACCGCTAAGGCTTCTTCATTGGATTTTAAATTTGGAGCAAAGCCGCCCTCATCACCAACGCTGGTTGCCATACCACTATTTTTTAATATTTTTTTTAGATTATGAAAAATTTCTGATCCGGCTCTTAATCGCTCTTTAAACCCGCGAACAACCGGGACAATCATAAATTCTTGAATATCTAATTTATTATCTGCATGTTTACCGCCATTAATAATATTCATCATGGGAATTGGCAAAGAACAACTGCCTGTTGAAACATATTCGTACAGTTCTTGATTATGACTTTGCGCCCCAGCCTTTAAACAAGCTAAAGATACTGCAAGGCAGGCATTTGCTCCCAATTTACTTTTGTTTTCACTACCATCAAGGCCAATCAATAACTGGTCAATATCAACTTGGTTTAATTCTTGATTAACCAAAGCTTCTTTTATTACGGTATTAATATTCGTTACGGCTTTTAATACACCTTGACCAAGATACCTTTTCTGATCACCATCGCGTAATTCGACAGCCTCTCTTGATCCAGTTGAGGCTCCGCTAGGAACTGAAGCTAGTGCTTTTATCCCATTTTCTAAGGTCACTTCCGCTTCAACGGTCGGATTACCTCTTGAGTCTAAAATCTCTCGCCCCCAGATATCAATTATTTTCATTGCCAACCTCCTCTACAATAATAAGTATACTCAAAAACATGGGTTTTAGCAATTAAAAAAAGGCTTAAAGCCTTATTTAATAATTTTATTAATTACCTGACGACGTTTGATAAATAAAACGGTTTGCATAGCATCTAATATGCCGTACATAAAGGCAAAAATACCAATTCCTTTAGCGGTATCAACTAATATAATTTGGGGAGCAATAACAATTGCTAAACCCCCAACAAAAACTATTCCGGCAATTGCGGCAATCAAGGAAGCTATCTCTTCTTTTTTAATAAATAATTTATATGCATATAATGCCTTAATAAAACTGCATTCTAATAACCAAATACTTAACCCTAAAACCGCAATATTATTAAAAGGAATTGGCTTAAAGATAATCATTAGGGCAATTATCAAACCGAAAATACCATAGATTAATTCGTTAAAGAAAATTGAGTTCTTAGTTTTAGGTTGATAAACATAATATTTTAAACCAGCGTAGATGCTTGTAACAATAATCACGACTCCTAATAAAATACCAATTAATTTTACCGAAATTGTCGTCCATTGAAAAAGTAATACTCCATAAATCAAATATAATAAATCAACAAATAAATTACTAAATTGAAAATAGCTAATTATTTTTTTCATTTTTAATCTCCTTTAATATTTTTTAACCATTTTTAAAAACTCGACAATTAAGAAATATATTAATAAACATATCCAACCTAACAGTTTTTTCATGTTAACCACTCTCTATAATTCATTTTAAATCATTACTTATGATAAGTCAATTATATTGCTTTTTTGCTTACTTATGATATAATAATATAATTTTTATAAGGAGGTATAATCATGAAAATTAAACATCTGTCCCTAGCCGAATTCGATACTTTTGCTAATACTCATCCGTTAAGAAGTTACCATCAAACTTCAAGTTATGGCATTATGATGGCTGAGAACGGTTTTGATTATGATCTAATTGGATTTGTTGATGAAACAAATAATATTTTGGCTGCATCTTTAATTCTTTTTAAAAAAATTGATCTTTTTAATAAATATGGTTATGCGCCGAAGGGTTTTTTAATTGACTATCACAATCAAGAGTTAGTTAAAGCGTTTACGAATGCTTTAAAAAAGTATTACTATCCCAAAAATGTTGCTTTTATTAAAATTAATCCGGAAATTGCGGTTGGTGAGATCAATATTAATGATAAAACTATAAAATATAATGATAATGCTAGTATTACAAATATCTTAGAAAATTGTAACTGTCGTAAATTAAAAAATAACAAACGTTTTGAAGCTCTTCTGCCCCGCTTCAACGCCATTATTCCTTTAACCCAAATATCTTTTAGCAAACTAGCAAAACAAGCCCGCAATAAAATTCGCAAAAGCATTAGTAAAGGTTTATATATTGAAAAAGCCCACCAAGAAGATCTTAATACGCTCTATCCTTTTATCAAAGATAAGGATGGCCATAGCCAAGCATATTATAATAACTATTTTAATGTCTACTCTAAATTAAATGCGATTGATATTTTCTTAATCAAAGTTGACTATGAGGAATGTTTAATAAAAGCTAGAGATAATTATGATAAAGCAGTTGAAGAGAATAGTAAATTAATAAAAAAAGTAATGCAAGATAATAGTGAAGAAAACTTAACTCAAAAAATGCAATCGGATCGTCTTGTCTTAAATTATAAGAACGATATATTGGAAGCAACAAAGGGATTAACCGAAAACCGATATCGTTACATAGCGGGATGTATTACAATTAAATATCAAAACCGCGTTGCCATCTTAGTTAGTGGTTTTGATATCAAACATAAACGTTTTAATCCAAATTACTTTATGCATTATAAACTGATTGAATACTATCAAAAAAACTTTGACTATCTAGATTTAAATGGTATTACTGGTGATTTTGATAAATCCAACCCTTACCTTGGTTTAAATGAATTTAAGTTCTGTTTTAAACCATTAGCTTATGAATATATTGGCGAATTTGACTTTATAATTAATGAAGGCATTTATAAAGGATTAGAATCTTCCGGGATACTATTTAAAGAATTTAATAAAAATAAAAAGCATCGTTCTGAAATGCACCCCTTATGGTAGACATAAATAAAAAAGTATTTATGTTAAAATTAT
>DAOOOU010000007.1:0-12098 GCA_035387905.1 Bacilli bacterium
GTTGCTTATTATAGTTATACTTTATGGCGTCGTAGTGCAACTACTACTTACAGTTGTCCTAGTGGTTATACAAAAGATGGTACTAAATGTTATATTTATACAGCACCTACGACTTCAACAACTAATGGTTCTTACTCTTGTCCAAGCGGTGGATCATTAAGTGGTTCGACTTGTACACTGACTAAAACTCCAACAACTTCAACAACTAATGGTTCTTACTCTTGTCCAAGTGGCGGATCACTAAGTGGTTCGACTTGTACACTGACTAAAACTCCAACAACTTCAACGGGCACTGGTTCTTACTCTTGTCCTAATGGCGGATCACTAAGTGGTTCAACTTGTACACTAACAACTGGAGCTACGTATACGGGTGGTGAATTAACATATAGTTGTCCTGCTGGTTATACAAGAATTGGTACAACATGTACCATCTACACAACAGCAACCGTAATAACTTTAGATGGTTCTTACTCTTGCCCAAGTGATTACAGTTTAAGTGGTGCTACCTGCTATAAATATGCAAGTGCTACTGCAAATAATATTTACGAATACAGTTGTTCAAATGGTTATACGAAAAACGGTAGTGGTTCTAGTATTACTTGTTCAAAAGTAGTAACTGGAAGTAATTCCTATTTCTGTAAGAATGCCGCTGATAAATTAGTTGGTGACAAATGCCAATCAACTGTTAAAGGCAGTATCAAAGGTTATAGTTGTCCAAGTGGTTACATTCAAAGCGGTCAAGTATGTATTAAGCATACAACTGAAAAAATAAATGCAACTTGTACAACAAGTAATAGTACTCATGATATTTATAAATGGAGTACCGCTTCAAGTCTTGAAGGTTGGACCGCAACAGGTAAAACGAGAACGGTTGAGGCTGAAGAAACTACAGGTTCAATAAAATAAAAAAAGCTCATCAATTGATGAGTTTTTTTATTCGCTAATATCGAAGCCTTGGGTTTTAACGTGGTTAATAAATTGAGCTTTGAAATCATTTAGTTCCTCCTGTTCAAGAGTTTTATCTTCTGAACCAACGGTGTATCTAATTGTATATTTATTCTCATAATTATCAGTATATAAGTCAATAAACTCGACACTCTTAATAATTGGGCTTTTAAAGCCATCAATAATTAATGCTATATCACGATATTTATTTTCCTTACCAGTAATAATGGTGTAATCCAAACTTACTTGCGGATATTTACTTACTGGTTGATATATATTATAAGTCTTCTCAATTTCATAGAAAGTATCAAAATCAATTGTTGCCATAACGAAACTCTTTTTCTTGGCAATCTTTTTTGCAATCTCATATTTAACAATGTTTATTTCACCAATTAGACGGTTACAGCAATATATAAAGTAACCATAGTTATGATCATATATTTCTTGTGCATTTGTGTTTTTTACAAAAACTACCTCTTGATTCTTCAGTACTAAAAATAAGTTACTAACCATTGTCTTAATTTCATAATATTGTTTTTCTAAATTTTTCTCGTCATCGCTTATTAGAATCCCTAATTGTCTTTGATTAATACTCTCTTTGATAATTGTTCCGATTTCAAAAATTTGACACTTAGGAACATATTTCAAATTATTTTGAGCAAGTTCCAACAATGATAAATCCATATTTTCACGTAAAATATTATCTTCGCTCTTATTTAATAACTGAACATTCTTCTTCTTTAAGCCTAGTTGATTTAAGAAGGCTGTTTTATACCATAAGTAAGAGTGAACCTCATGAGCACTATATTTAGTTGCCAATAATCTTTTAGCATCATATTCTAGTTCAAATAGTGTCTCATGTTGGTTAAAAGTTAGATCTAATTTTAATGGTTCGAGATTTATGTTTTCGTAACCAATCATCCTTGCAATCTCTTCAATTAAGTCAACTTCAATCGTAACATCTTTTGTTGCTCTAAAAGTTGGCACTATGACTTGATATGAATCTTTAGCTATTGTCACCTTGAAAGCTAATGCTTCAAGAATATCTTTAACAGCTTGTTCTTCAATATCCCGGCCCATATATTTATTAATTATGGCTTTTGATAAGATAATTTTCTTTTCTTTAAATGGTTGCAGATAAACATCGGTAATGTTTGATTCAAGAGTTATTTCAGAATCAATACTATGCAGTAACCAGATAAAATAACGAGCTGCTGTCATTGCTAAATTAGGATCTAGACTCTTCTCATAACGAGCACTAGCTTCGGTTCTTAATCCTAAATAGGTAGCTGTTTTTCTAATGCTTGTTGCATCAAAGGTAGCACTTTCTAATATTATGGTATTGGTTTCAGAATTAATACCACCTTCTAGACCTCCCATAACCCCAGCAATGGCAAAATACTTATCATTTTTCTTAATCATTAAACAGTCTTTATTTAATTTGCGATTAATGCCATCTAAAGTAGTAAATTGATCATTATCTTGGGCACAAGCAATTTCAATTTCTTTTACTAAACCGGCATCAAATGCATGCATTGGTTGACCAAGAACTAACATTAGATAATTAGTTAAATCAACAATTAAAGAGATGCTGCGCATTCCTGTGTAATATAGAGCAATTTTAATATCATAAGGGGTTTTCTTTTGTTTAATATTAGTAATTTTCGTACCAATATATCTTAAACACAGATCACTTTCGATTTTGATGTTTAAATTTGGTTTTTTATCATTTGTTTGGTATTCATCAATAGCGATTAATTCATGATTAGTAATTGCTGCTATTTCTCTAGCAATTCCGTAGTGACCCCATAAGTCAGGGCGATTAGTTAAAGATTTGTTATCAATTTCCACAATAATATCTTCAATTTCCGGAATGTATTCTTTTAAGTCTTTACCAATTTGATAATCATCAGGTAATTCCATAATCCCCTCATGATTATCTGAGATTCCTAGTTCGCTTTCACTGCAAAGCATGCCTTGGCTATTTACCCCAGCGATAGTTTTTTCAGTAATTTCAAAACCAGAAACCATCCCCCCAACATTAACTAGCGGAACTTTTAAACCAACTCTCACATTTGGGGCCCCACAAAGAATATCAACAATCCTAGTACCATTATTTACTTTTAAAATATGATACTTTTCTTTTTTAGGATGAGCTTGACATTCAACTATTTGCGCAACAACTACATTACGTAGGTCTTGACCCTTTAGTTCAATTCCTTCAACTTCAGCTGTTCTAATGGTAAATAGTTGCCAAATGTTCTGCCAATCGATAGTACCACTATTTTTAATATGTTTTTTTAGAATATTACATGATATTTTCATTTCTCATCACCTACTCTATATTAAAGTCTTTCAATTTTCGAATGTCCCCTTGATTTAAATTACGAATATCATCGATTTTATATTTCATCATCGCTAACCTAGTTAAACCCATACCTAAAGCAAAACCAGAATATTCTTTGGTATCTACCCCACATTCGGCTAATACATTGGGGTGGATCATGCCACAAGGACATAATTCTATCCAGCCACTGTTCTTACAAGTTGGACAGCCTTTACCACCACAAATCAAACAGCTGCAATCTAATTCAAAACCAGGTTCCACAAAAGGGAAAAAACCTGGACGCAATCTAACTTTTACATCTTGCTTAAATACTTCTTTAAGTAGTTCTTTCATTACGTAAATCAAATTATTTATTGAAATATTTTTATCAACTACCATTCCTTCAAGTTGAAAGAAAGTATTTTCGTGGGAAGCATCTAAATCTTCATTACGGAAACATCTTCCTGGAGCACAAATTCTAATTGGCACGCCATATTTTTTTAATGCTCTAATTTGGTTTGGCGATGTATGGGTTCTTAGCAGTAAACCATTATCTAACCAATAAGTATCTTGCATATCTCTTGCCGGATGATTTTTAGGAATATTTAAGGCTTCAAAGTTATAATATTCACTTTCCATTTCCGGACCACTAACAATCGTAAAACCCATTCTTTTTAAAATATCGGTTACTTCTTTAGCAATTATTGTTACAGGGTGAAGAGAGCCATGCTCTTGATCATAAGGTTTGGTTTCATCAAACTCATAATGAAAATCGTTATTAAAACTTTGAGCTTGATTCGTAATTGCTTCTTCCAGTTCAATTTTAATTTTGTTTAGTAATTGACCCGCTGTTTTCCGCTCTTCAACAGTCATTTCTTTAAGTTCGCTTAACATGGTATTAAGTTGGCTTTTTTTACCAAGATATTGCGCTTTCACTTGCATTAGTTCAGCTTCATTTTTAGTTTGTTTAATATCTCTTAAAGCATTACTAACTAGTTTTTTTAGTTCTTCTTTCATATTTCCTCCAATAAAAAAATTCTAAAATTGGGACGAATATTATTCCGCGGTACCACCCAAATTCTAGAAATTCTAGCCCTTATTGATTTAACGCATCATACGATAAAACTCCTACAATGAAATTCCTAACTATTTTTATCCTTAAATGTTTTCAGCTATGGCATTTAATCTCTTTGTGGAAAAATAGTTCCTACTTAATTTGTATTCTTCGTTTCATAGGTTAATTCTAGCACACTATTAGTTTTCCTGCAATAAAAAAGCAGTTAATAATTAACTGCTCTTAATTCCATAAAACTTTCTGGATGATTACATACCGGACATACTTTTAGAGCATCTTTACCATAGTAAACATGGCCACAATTACGGCAGATCCAAATTACTTCTTCTTGTTTATGAAAAACAGCATTATCTTCAATGTTTTTTAATAACTTAAGATAACGTTCTTCATGATTTTTTTCAATTTTACTAACTTCGTCAAATAATCTAGCAATCTCGCTAAAACCTTCTTCTTCAGCAGTTTTAGCAAACTCATTATACATTTGAGTCCATTCATAATTTTCTCCTTGAGCAGCATCTTTCAAGTTTTCAACCGTATTTGGTACATCCCCATTATGTAGTTGTTTAAACCATAATTTAGCATGTTCCCTTTCGTTACCGGCTGTTTCATCAAAGATAGCAGCAATTTGCTCATAACCATCTTTTCTTGCTTTTGAGGCATAGTAATCATACTTATTACGAGCTTGACTTTCCCCTGCAAAAGCGGTTTTTAAGTTTGCTTCGGTTTTACTTCCAATTAATTCCATTTTTTCCTCCTTTATTTATAATTGATTTTTTAATAATCTAGTTAATACAACAATTAAGTCGGGATCAGTAACTTTATTTATATAAGTTTCTTCCCCCTCTACCAACTCTTCAATTATTGCAACTTTATTGGGAATTACATCTTTGTCGGTATTAACTCCCATTACCAAGAAATATTTTTTTTCATTATACAAGGCTTCACTTAGAATAACATATTGTTCAGCGTTAGCTAAACTAATAATGGTATTAACTTTTAAGCCCATGTTATGCAGCCTTTTCTAAAGTAAGAGTTTTATTTTCTTGGCCTGAATTAAAATTTAAATAGTTATCAATATCCGTAATTTCTTCGTTTTCTATGTTACTAATATTACTCTTGTAAAAAGCTTCGGGAAGAATATTTGGATCCTTAACTTCATAGGTTGTTGGTTGGGCACTTGTTGGCTGCTCGGCCACACTCAAAGTTGGAGTAAAAGCTGGTAATACTTCCTCTTTGCTTGCTTCAACTTCTTGAATATTAGCAACTTCTGTTGGCTGTTCTTGATTTTGGGCTATGGGTTGAACATCGGTGACAGCAGTTACTTTAATGTGATTTAATTCTTGATTTTTATCAGTAGTAGGTTGAATATCACTAGAATTTACGACTGCTGGTTCAGCACTTGCAATTAACTCAGTTGGTTCAGCATTGCCTTCAGGAATAACTAATTCTTGATTTTTTACTTCAGAAGTAGCATCTGCTGTTATTTCAACAACCTCTGGTTCTTCTTTAGCAAATAATTCAGCAACTGTTGTTTCAATCATTGGCGGTAATTCAGTTAGCGGCTGAGCACTACCTTCAATAACTGGCGCTGAGGGATTAGTCAATGGCTGTGTTTCGGCAATAGTTGGTTGGTTAGATTCAACCGCAGTAATTTCCGGTTGAACTTGAGGAATAACCTCTGGTTCAGCAGTAGTTACTGGTTCTGCTACTACGGCTTGAGGAAAGAGAACTTGCTCTTCACCTTCAGCAATAACTGGCTGTGTTGCCTCTAATACCGGTTGATTGTTTTCAACTTCAGGGCTTTCTTCAACAATTGGTAAATTAGGTTCAACTGCCATTGCTTCTTTAGAAACTTCTACAGGTTGAACTATTTGGATATCGTTAGTAACTTCAGGGTTAATGATTGTTCCTAGACCGGTTTCGATATCTTTAAGAATATTATCTGGCGAATTGGGGAAAGCTTGACGATGTTTAATATCATTAACAACTTGGCTTTTAGCAACCAACTCAGCTTTATCAGCTTCTTCAGCAATAATATCACGGCTTTGATTTGAAGTGTTTAATAAACTAGTTTCAATATTTTTGATTTCAGTTTTTGCTTCTTCTATTTGGGTTAATACTTTTTGTACATCTTCATTTTGAAGACGACCGGCCATAACAATATCTTTAGCTTGTTCGTTACGATATTGGGAAAGAATTTCATTAGCTCTTCTAATTTGTTCTTTTTTACTCTCGACCATAGCCGTTAGAGCGGTTTTTCTTGCTAAACCTTTTTCCGCATCAGCAAGTTTTTGAACTTTTTGTAAGTCCGTATTCATTTGACTAATTTCAACTAGTAAATTGGCGATTTCTTGATCGATACCAAATATCCGATCTTCATCAACATCCGTTATTTTTACTTGTAAGACACGAAGTGTTTCTTCGTTTTTGGTAATTCTTTTTTGTAAATAATTGATGCGATTTGTTTCTACGTTACTTTGTTTCAGTTCATAAGTTTTATTATTAATACTAGCAGCTAGTTCATCTCTTGCAGCTTCCGCTCTTGCTAATTCTCCGGTAAGAATGGTTTGTAAGTTTTCATCACTTGGTAAATCCATATAGGGAATTTTCTTGACAATCGTAGTTAATAATCTAATCTTAGTTAATGCACCGGTAATATCGCTAGCTAGAATTAATTCTTTAGCATCTTTACCTAACATAACAGGATCTTCTTGAATTTCTCTAATGCGGTTTGTTCCTTGTTCAATAATGCCATTTAATTCAGCAACTTTTGCTTCGTCTTTGGCTTTTTGTTCTAGGTCTAAATAAGCATCTGCTTTTTCTAAACTACTTTTAACTTCTGCTAATTGTTCTTGATTTACTTTTATCTGTTCAACAATTTGTTTAATTTGTTCTTCGATTTTACTTAATTCAGTTTCAAGGCCAGCAATTTGTTCACCTAAAATGCTATACGAATCATTTAAGTCATTACGAGCCGTTTGCAGTGAAGCAATTTTTTGATTGAATTTGTCATTTTCGCTTTCGCTATTACCATTAATTCTTACTTTAACGGCAGCAATCGATTCATCAATATCTTTGATTTGTTGTTGCATGTTATCATAATCGGTTTTTAGTGATGTTACTTCAGTTTGTTTTTGATCTTTTGCGGTTTTTAATTCTTTTTCGGTTTCTTGCAGTTTTTTAATTTTTTTAGTTAATCCTAAGGCAATGTTGCGATCAACCACTTCACTACTCGCATCAAAGTATTTCTCATTCGAAATAGTATTAGTAAATTCTGCTAATTCTTGTTTTGCGGCCTCGATACTTTTATTTAATTTAACAAGTTCGTTTTCTAAATCTTCAATATTACTTTTCGATCTTGCCATTGCAACTAACGTATCAATTCGTGAATATATTTCACTTTTTTCCATAAGCCACTTCCTTTATTCTACACTGCTTTTATCATACCATACGGCTTTTGCTTTTGCAACTTTATGTACCAACAAAAAAGAACTATTTAATTAGTTCTAATTTTACAGTTAAAGCATCGTCGCCGATTCTTTCCTTAAGTTTAATTATTCTCGTATATCCGCCTTCACGATCGGCATAACGGGTAGCTAATTCAGTAAAAGCTTTAGCTACTACGTCTTTATCATTATGGAGAAAAGCAAGTGCTTTTCTTCTTGAAACTAATGTGCCACTTTTGCCATAGGTGATTATTTTTTCAACAAACTTACGTACTTCTTTAGCACGAGCTTCGGTGGTAACAACAGCTTCTTTCATAATAACATCTTTAGTTAATCCGGCTAAGATACTACGACGAATTCTGGTTTCTCTATTTAATTTTCGATATGTCATATTTATCTCCTCTTATTCATGAAACTTAAGTTCCAATTCCTTAACTTTATCTAATACCTCTTTTAGCGATTTTTTACCAAGGTTTCTAATTTTAGCTACCTCGGTTTCTTTTTTAGAAATTAAATCTTGAACAGTATGAACATTGGCTCTTTTTAAACAGTTATAGGCACGAACTGAAAATTCAATTTCTTCAATTGGAGTTTCTAAGGTTTTAGTAATCGTATCTACTTCTTTTTCTGACATAATTCCTGAAACATTGCTAATTGCATTTAGATCAGTAATTATATTTAAATGTTCAATCAAAATTTTAGCTGATAGAGCGATAGCTTCTTCAGGGCTTACCGAACCATTCGTATAAACTTCCAAAATTAATTTATCAAAGTTTTCATTTTGGCCGACACGAGCACTTTCAACTTCATAACTTACTCTTTCAACTGGTGAATATAAAGAGTCAATAGCAATTACTCCCATGACTTTTTCATCAAGTAATTGTTGGTTAGCTTTGGCATCAACATAACCACGACCAACACCAACTGTCATTTCCATATCTAGTTTGCCACCTTTAACAAGATTGGCAATTACTAATTCCGGATTAACAATTTCAATATCAGCATCCCGCTCAATATCACCAGCGGTTACTGCTCCTTCTTTATTAGCAGTTAGTCGAATTATTTTGTTTTCTTTGGAATAGTTTTTAATGATTACTGCTTTAAGAGCAAGGATAATACTTGTTACATCTTCAACTACACCATCGATTTTTTGAAACTCATGCATTACCCCATCGATTTTTACAGAAGTAATCGCACTTCCTGGTAAACTTGATAACATTACTCGACGTAGTGCATTACCAAGAGTTGTTCCAAAACCTCTTTCTAGTGGTTCAAGCACAAACTTACCATAGTGATTGCTTTCAATATATTCGGCAATTTTATATTCCGGTTTCTCAAATTTTAACATATTTTTCCCCTCTCCTATATTAATTTCTTGGTCTCTTTGATGGTCGACAACCGTTATGTGGAATCGGTGTTACATCATTGATTGAAGTAACTTCTAAACCAGCAGTTTGCAAAGAACGAATTGCATTTTCACGACCTGGTCCTAAACCAGTAACAAATACTTCTACTTTAACAACGCCATTTTCTTTGGCAGCTTGTCCAGCAGCTTCAGCACTTAATCCAGCGGCAAAAGGAGTTTTCTTCTTTGAGCCTTTATAGCCGATAGTTCCTGCTGATGCCCAACTAATAACATTTCCTTCTTTATCAGTAATTGATACTACCGTATTGTTATATGTTGAATGAATATGTGCTTGAGCTTCAGGAATATTTTTCTTAACTTTTCTTTTTCGTTTATTATATGCCATAATCTACCTCCTATTTACCTACTTTTTTCTTATTTGCTACGACTTTACCACGGCCTTTTCTGGTACGTGCATTACGTGATGTACTTTGACCTCTAACCGGTAAGCCTTTTTTATGTCTTGTTCCTTGGTAACAATTGATTTCCATTTTGGTTTTGATATTCATTTGCACATCACGACGAAGTTCACCTTCAACAGTATTCTTATCAACTTCATTTCTTAAAGCAGTTATTTCATCGTTAGTTAAATCTTTTACCTTTTTCGTACGTGCTACTTTAGCAGCGTCACAGATAGTAGCTGCTAAACTACGACCAATTCCATAAATTGCGGTTAAACCAATTACAACGTGTTTTTCGTTTGGTAACTCAATATTTTTTATACGTGCCATTTTTTCCTCCTCTTAACCTTGGGTTTGTTTGTGTTTCGGATTTTCACAAATAACCATTATCTTTCCGTTACGTTTTATGATTTTACATTTATCACAAATTTTTTTAACTGATGCTCTTACTTTCATCTTTTTCCTCCATTATCTTTTATTCCATGTTATGCGCCCACGTGTTAAATCATATGGCGATAATTCAATGGTTACTGTATCACCTGGTAAGATACGAATCATATTAACGCGCATTTTACCAGAAACGTAGGCTTCCACAGTATGACCATTTGTTAACTGAACAATATAATCTCCGCCTTTTAAAACTTCAACTACTTTTCCTTCAATTTCAATTTTATCTTCTTTTGCCAATTTCTCATTCTCCTGTCAAATTTATATACCCATCTTTGGTAACTAATATAGTATGCTCAAAATGGGCTGATGGTCGATTATCAGCTGTGACTATAGTCCAGCCGTCTTCAAGTAAATATACTTTTCGCGAGCCAAGATTTAGCATTGGTTCAATGGCAATTGTCATGCCTTCTTCTAAAATTAATCCTTTATTCTTTGCTCCATAATTAGGAACATCAGGATCTTCATGAATTTCTTTACCAACACCATGACCAACTAATTCTCTAATTACCCCGAGATGATTTTTTTTAGCATGGGTTTCAATCGCATTACTAACATTACCCAATCGGACACCAGCTTTAACTTCGGCCATCCCTAGCTCAAGCGCTTGCTTTGTACTACTTATTAAGTTTCTAAGAGCGCTGCTAATATTACCAACTGGATAAGTATTAGCTGAATCTGAGTGGTAGCCTTGATAACAAACTCCGATATCGATGGATACAATATCACCTTCCTTAAGCTTTCGCTCACTGGGTATACCATGAACTACTTCTTCATTTATTGAAATACATATCGCTCCAGGATAACCTTGGTAATTTAAGAAAGAAGGTTCACAACCGTTATCTCTTATAAATTGTAATGCTGCTCTAGCCAATTCTTTAGTTGTAATTCCTGGCTTTATTTTTGCTTCAACAAGGCGATGACACAAATAATTAATGTGCCCCGCCTTTTTCATTAAAGCAATTTCAATTTCATTTTTAATTATAACCATTAATTAATCACTACTTAGTAACTTCTCAATTCGAGCAAATATTTCAGGAGCATCAGCATCTACTTTTATTTTTTGCAGTTTGCCAATCTCTTGATAATAATCAACTACATCTTTACAAGACATTGCTTCAAACCTAACTTTAAATGTTTCTTCATTATCATCGCTTCTTTGAATTAATGCGGCTTGACAATTATCACAAACATTATCAACTTTAGGTTTAAGTTGATCAAAGAAAATATTATAAATAGCATTACAGCTAGGGCAACTTCTACGCCCTAACGTTCTTTGCATTGCTTGATCATAATCGATATCTAAGAAAATTACGACATAATCTTTGCTCCCAATTTCAGCTAGCATATCCGTTAATATTTTAGCTTGCGCTAGTGTTCTAGGATAACCATCTAAGATATATCCTTTTTCCGCAACATCGTGCTTTAATAATCTTTCTTTTAATAAATCAACAACAATCTCATCAGGCACTAAAATGCCCTTGTCTTGATATTCAATAATTGTTTGAGCACGCTCTGTTCCTTCACTTCGAACTTCTCTTAAAAGTTCTCCGGTAGAAATATGAGCGTAACCATATTTGGCTACCAACATTTCACTTTGAGTTCCTTTGCCCGCAGCAGGTGGGGCAACAAAAATAACATTTTTCATAATCTTAATCCTCTCCTATGACTTCTAGCAGTCAGACTGCTTTCGATTTGTTTGTAAGTTTCAATTGCTACCCCCACAACGATTAATAATCCAGTTCCCCCAACCCGAACATTACTTGGTAATTGGGAAAACTTTGAAAACAATATCGGTAAAGCGGCTATTATTACTAAAAATAATGAACCCACAATTGTTAAGCGGCCAATTGTTTTAGCTAGAAAATCAGCTGTCTCTTTACCCGGTCTAACAGCAGGAATATACGCCCCACTTTTATTTAAATTTTTTGACATCTCTTCCGGATTCATTTGCAAGAATGTATAGAAATAACCAAAGAGGAATATTAATATAACATAAATAATAAAACCGGTTAACGATGTATACATAATATACTTGTTAACAAAAGCAATA
>DAOOOU010000008.1:0-12008 GCA_035387905.1 Bacilli bacterium
ACGAAGTTTGGTTATCGGGTATTAATCGAAAAGTACTAACGGCTTATTACTACCAAATAAAAGATCAGAAGCAATCATATACTTTATCAGATAATCCCAATAAAACGGATTACATAATTAAAAATGAGATTATCGTTAAACATAATTATAATGAACTTGAACAATTTTTAAAAAGTTTCAAAGATAATATTATTAATTTTATTAAAAACGTATAACGAGAAAGGAACATATTATATGGAATTAAGGAATGATTTATTATATTCTATTCCCCAATATGGAGGTCAAAGTAGGGGCTTGCGAACACTTGGGGAAAGTAAGATAATTACTAAGGAAGATGGTAAAAAAATTGAATTATTACCTTACTTAGTTGAAATGGGATATACCAGAGGAGTTAGTAAAGAAGATCCCAGACGAAGAAGAAGTCATGAAAATGCTATTAAGTTAATTGCGGAAGCTTATGCTAATCATTATAACCAAGCAGGAATCAATGAACAATGGACCAAAGAAGAAGTTGAAAATATGCTTAATTGGTTACTTGGTCAAAGTGCTGGCAGATTTTTCTTTGTTAAATGGGCGAGAGATGTAGTAACTAATGAGGAATTTCCTGTAGGCTTTGTCACTGCTTATGCTAAACCTTTTCAAGGGGGTAATATGCTGTGGGATGGTGAAATATTTGTCCTTCCCGAATACCAAAGATATGGGCTTGGTACCGAATTAACAAAAGTCTTGTTATTGGCAGCCCAAAAAGTAGGCATTAATTTATTTGAAGCCTTAACTTATGAAGATGAAAAAGGCTATCCTTTAAAACTATGGGAAAAATATGGTGCTACTAAAAGCGATTTAATTCATATATATGGTGAAATTAATGAGATGTTAACTCAAATAGACCATGTTGAAACTGAAAAGCAAGGTAAAAAATTGTAAAAAAAAACAAGTCAATACTTGTTTTTTTATTGCATATCATTTAAATATGAAATTATTGTTTTACAGTAATCATTAAGCAGTTCTTCAATGCAAGCTTTTTCTAAATCAGATAATTCACCATCAACTAAGGTAATACCGTTTGCTTTAGCTTCATCTTCTAAGTTTTTACCAACTGAGGTGTAGTAATCTTTAACCATACATTGTAAAACTTGAATATGAGCTTTAGTTAATTCGCCTTTTTTATCAACTAAACCAATTTTATCAAGTATTTCTTTCATTGAAGGGGCTTTAGTTAATTCTAGATAGTCATCAATTAATTTTTTAATTAAATAATCAGTTCTTTCTTCAGGAGTGAAATCACTGAAATCAAAACTTTTTTCACTTTCCATATATTATCTCCTTTTTATTCTAAAATATTCTACTTAAAAAGCCTGATATTGCTGAATTATTAGTTCCGATACCAGAAATTAAGGAACTGATTGTACCTACTGCTTTAGTTGCTAAGTTAGATATGTTAGTTGCAATACTATTACCAGTGAAACTATATACTAATTTATTGGTACTAGATAATAGATCAGTTGTTGTTTTTGATAAAGTCGCAGTAGTTTCTTTGAAATAACTTAATAATGGGGCACTAGTATAACCCTCATTAGCAGTAACTGCTTGGTAACCACTACTTACTGCTCCAGTTAAAGCACTTGTTACTGTTGATAACACACCACCCCAGTCAGAGAATAATGATTTAACATTAGCATCAACTGTCGTGAATGATTCGATAATAGTTAATAGTGATTTACCTAAAGCATCAGGTAAGGTCACTTCATTAACAATTGAATTTAATTGATTTAATGCGGAATTAATAATTTCTTTATTATCGCCATCAATTTGAATCCCTTTTAATACAGTAATAATACTTTGTAAATCAGTTAGCATTGCTGAACCTAAAGTAATTAACTCTTGGCCAATTGTAGCTAACGAATCGGTACTTGTAATCGTGGTCGTTGTACTTGAATCCATATTTACCTACCTTTCTTTACAGATTATTAATCTGTGATGTAATTTTAGCTTCTTCTGCTTCTGCCCTTTGTGCTATTTTTGATAAACTACCGGCAACCTCATGTAGTTTATTTACAAGAGTTTGAACTTTGTTGTATTTTTCTTCCATTTTTTTAACGAAAGCAACACTGGCTTTGCCTTGCCAAACACTTTGGATTTCACTAATTTTCGTCGAAAAAGTTTTTAAACTAGTGTCCAAATTGGTCAAATGACTATTGACCGTATTAGCAGATGCATAAACACCTGAATAATCAATAGAATACTTTGCCATTTTTTGAATCATCTCCTATCATATTCTATAAAAAGAATAACACTTATCAATTAGGTAGTCAATAGTATTAGCCAATATATGCTATAATTAAACCAAGGTGAGAAGATGAAAGTACTAAGTTTAAGAGAACCCTATGCCTCATTAATTCAAGAAGGAATAAAAACGATTGAAACTAGAAGTTGGAAAACAAATTATCGAGGTAAATTATATATTCATGCTAGTCTTGGAAAAATTAAATTAAACGATTTGAACACCCAAAAATTACTATCATATCTAACTGATAAAGAAATGAAATATGGGCAAATAATAGCTTGTGTTAATTTGGTTGATTGCCAATATATGGATGAAAAATTTATTACTGAAATTAATAAAAACCCCAAACAAAAAGCTTGTGGGTTGTATGAAGTTGGACGCTATGCTTGGTTATTAGAAGATATTGAAGTTCTTAAAGAGCCAATAAAAGCTAAAGGTAAGTTAGGTATTTGGAACTTATAAATTATTAAGAAAATAGATAGTTTATGTTATAATAATTTTGTTACAGATTAGGAGGAAACATGAAAAAGATTGTTCTTTTTATTAAAGGGATTGTGATTGGTATTGCGACTTTAGTTCCGGGTGTTAGTGGTGGGACAATGGCAATTATCTTGGGTGTTTATGACAAGATGATTAGTAGCGTTAGTTCATTTTTTAAACATATTAAGCAAAACACAATATTTTTAGGCATATTAGCCTGTGGGGGCGTCTTGGGAATCGGCCTTTTTAGTCGATTAATAAAATATTGTTTAGCGGAATTTAAAATGCCCACAATTTATTTGTTTTTGGGCATAATAATGGGTGGTATTCCTCTATTATATAAAAAAACTAATTCTGCTCATAGTAATAAAAAAAATTATTTATATTTTGTGATTGGATTAGGACTAATTATTATTATGACCTTTTATAAAGGAACAATCATCAATTTAGCTAATTCAGGAGGCATCCTTAATTATTTATTTTTATTACTAGCTGGAATTATTGTGGCAATCGCTCTAATCTTACCGGGGATTAGTACTTCTTTTATGTTACTTACTTTAGGTTTATACGATATTACGATTAATGCCATTAATAATCTTGAATATAATTTTTTAATTCCTTTAATAATTGGGATCGGGATTGGCGTCATTACGACGACCAAAGTATTAGAGCATTACTTAGTTAAAAAACCTAGTCAAACATATATGCTAATCTTAGGTTTTGTTTTAGGCTCAATTATCGAAGTGTTTCCTGGTCTACCACACGGATTAGATATCTTATTTTCGGTAATTACTTTTATCTTAGGTTTTATTCTAATATTATTTATGAGTAAAAAATATAGTGAATGAAAGGAGCTAAAAATGACAAATATTGAGCAAGAAATTAAAGCAATTAAAAAAAGAAATTCCCGAGTAGAAATTGATAAGGCTTGGGAGACTAGTCTTACGAGAACAATTATTATTATTGGGCTAATCTACGTTTTTGCCTTGATATATTCGCAAATAATTGATGTTACCAATCCTTTTTTAGGAGCTGTTATTCCCTGTGGTGGTTA
The DNA here is from genome assembly GCA_035387905.1 of Bacilli bacterium. GTDB lineage: Bacteria > Bacillota_I > Bacilli_A > RF39 > UBA660 > DAOOOU01. The sequence continues at coordinate 3,819 of DAOOOU010000008.1, forward strand.
TTTGATTTCGACTTTCTCGCTCAAAATAATAAAAAGATTATGGCAGAATAATTATGAGAGAAGGTATAAATAATGTTACATATTAATAAATTAACAAAATATTATGGCTCAACAAAAGGAGTAGAAAATTTATCATTAGATATTAATAAAGGTGAAATATTTGGTTTTATTGGTCCTAATGGGGCAGGTAAATCAACAACGATTAGATGTATTATGAATCTTATTAATAAAACTTCGGGCGAAATTATTATTGATGGGATAATTAATCAAAAAGACAATCTTAAATTAAAAGCAATAATTGGTTATTTACCAACAGAAGTTAATCTCTATGATGATTTAACAGTCAAAGAAATTCTTGATTATAATGAACAATTTTACGAAAAGAGTACTCATCGTCGTCGGATTGAGTTAGTTAAACTATTACAAGTCGATGAAACTAAAAAAATTGAAGATTTATCTCAAGGTAATTTAAAAAAAGTAGGAATTATTCTGGCTTTTATGCATCAACCAAAACTAATAATCCTGGATGAACCAAGTAGTGGTTTAGATCCGCTAATGCAAGAAAAATTCTATGAATTATTATTAGCGGAAAAAGCAAAAGGGACAACTATTTTTTATTCAACACACGTATTAAGTGAAATCAAGAAGATCTGTGACCGGGTAGGCATTATTAAAGAAGGTAAACTAATTAAAATCGAATCTCTTGAGGAACTAAGAAATAATAATTTTGAAATGATTACTATTAAGAGTAAAAACATAAAACAAATTAAAAAAATAATTAAAGGCAAAATAATATGGGAAGAAGAGCAAGCTATCAAAATCTTATATTCTCAACCGATTACTGAATTAATTAAACTATTAGCGGGTTTACCAATTGATAAACTATTAATTGAAGATCCAGAAATCGAAGAATTATTTCTTCATTATTATAAGTAGGTGGAAAATGTTTAAGCGTGAACTAAAAATAAATTTAAGAAGTGTCATAATTTGGGCATTAACTTGTATGGGAATCTTTTTAATGGGTTTCTTAGTTTATCCCACAATGCCTAAAGGAGCCAATTTAGACGAACTATTAAACAGTATGCCTAAAGAGTTCATGAAGTTATTTAATATGGATATTACTTCTATCAATAATGTATTTGGCTGGATAAAAACTGAAGGCAACATGTTTCTTTTATTAATTACGGGAGTCTTTGCTTCAACTTTAGGCGCTAGTATTTTACTTAAAGAAGAGAGTGAAAAAACGATTGAATACTTAGCTGCAAAACCCGTAACCCGTAACCAAATAGTAACCGCAAAAATATTTAGCGGGATGCTCTGTATAATAATTATGAATATCGCTGTTACAATATTTAATTATATTGGTTTAACCTTAAGTGGTGAGTTTAATAGCCAAGAATATTTTATCTTAAGTCTTGCTCCTTTATTGGCTGCTTTACCACTATTTTGTATGAGTATGTTACTGGCTACTTTTTTTGATAAAACTAAAAAAACCAGTGGGTTAAGCATTGGCCTAGTATTTCTCAGCTACTTCCTATCGGTAGCAGCAAATATGAGTGATAAAGTTAACTTTTTAAAATACTTTTCAATTTATACTCTTGCTAATTCAAGGGAAATCATCTTAAATAAAGCTCTTGGTTGGGAAAATTTAGGAATTGCTTTAGGTCTTATGCTATTATTAATGGCCCTAATCTATTATCGTTATAATAAAAAAGAATTAGTTTAAAAAAGCTTACTTGTGTAAGCTTTTATTTTTCTGAATTATCATCTTTTTGTTCAAGATAACGGAGAATTTTTCTTTGATTTGCTTGAACTTCTACTAGTTGGTGGTGAAGTTCTTCTAAGATTAATTCGCTTTTTAAATCAGTTCGGTAATCGTTCTTGCTACGAAGGCTATCTTTTTTTGCTTGTCTGTTTTGACTCATTAATATAATTGGTGCTTGAAAAGCCGCAATTGTTGATAAACATAGATTAAGCAAGATAAATGGATAAGGATCAACATTAGTAAAAATAAAGATATTTAAGATAATCCAACCGGAAAGCAAAACCATAAAGCCAATAATAAAGAACCAACTACCAGCAAAATATGTTATTTTGTCAGATATTCGATCACCAATATTGCGGGTAGTTAGTTCTTGTTTATCCACATCAACCGCAACCGAATCATCAACTAATAATTCGACTAAATCAGATTCATTATCATCTTCTAAATTTTGATTAAGGAGCATTCGCACAATTTCTTGTCTTGTCTTTTTTTCCATTATAAAACCACCTTTATAATAAAAGTATAGCATATTCATAAATTACAATAAAAAAAACATCTCTTTTTGACTTGGATTAGACATTTTCTTGGCATAATTCAATTAGCTATTTATTTTTTACTTAAGATATAGTATCATATTTCGTGATTAAGAGGCGATAGAATGAATTACCTAGAAAAAAAACCAATTATTATTAATAAAGCGATTAATAAAATAGCTGAACTGAAACAATATTATTCGATAGTCAAAGATAATCCTGAAAAAAAGACCTTAGCTGATAATCTAATTAAAACTCTTTATCGCTTAAAAGAATTAATTAATCCTGATACAAAGCTTATTGATGATGAACAATATGTAAAAAATGAATTTCCGATATTATACTATTTTGATTATGATTTTACTAACGAAATGACTTTTTATAGTCAAATCACAAGCCAAGAAGACATCGCAACATTAGCTTCTGATCCAGCATTTATTCGTTTATTAGCTTCAGCACCATGCAAAGAAACTCTACGTGATTTTATTAATTATGTGCAGGAGTATTTTCGGGAAAGTGAGTTTTCGTTTTCCCTTAATAATATGTTTTATGAATCAACAGCCGGTATTAAGTCAGATGTATTAGATGCTTTATTTTTAACAACTGAAGATTGGAACAAGGATCATTTAAGAATCAGATCAGAAATTGAAAGAACCGATACGATAGGCGAACGTTTGGGTTATTTAACGCTGATTGAAGATGAGCAATTAAAAACCGCAATCTTTACTAATCATCGTGTCCTCAAAACTCTAAAAGAGCCAAAAAACGGCGAAGACTATTGGTTTTTTGCCCAGGAAGCAGGGAAACTACCAGAGTATGTTAATTTAAAAATCTTACAGTATTTATTAAGTCGGAAAATATTTCATTTTAGTTATCTAAATGAAATGGTTCGCAAATACGAAGTTACTAATCCCCATCTAACCGAATATATTAAAACTTTAAAACTAAAGTAGGTCACTACTTTTTTTATTTGTTATCAACGGCAATTTAAGTTATAATAAAGATAAAGAATAGAGGTGTCTTTTTGGCTAGATTAAAAAAAGCAGAATTAATTAATATGGATCGTTACTTTCGGGCAGTTAATTATTTATCAGCAGCCCAAATGTATTTGCTGGATAATCCTTTATTAAGAAATCGTTTAGTAATGACCGATTTAAAGAAGAATATTGTTGGTCACTGGGGAACTGTTCCTGGTCAAAATTTTATTTATCTCCATTTAAATCGGATTATCAAAAGAGATCAATTAAATATGATTTATTTGTCGGGACCTGGTCATGGTGGTCAAGTAATGGTTACCAATGCTTATCTTGATGGTACATATTCAGAAGTATATCCTACTATTACAGAGGATTATGATGGTATTCAAAAATTATGTAAGCAATTTAGTTTTCCGGGTGGAGTTTCTAGTCATGCTGCTCCCGAAACTCCTGGATCAATTAATGAAGGGGGCGAACTAGGTTATAGCCTAGCCCATGCTTTTGGTGCTGTCCTTGATAATCCGACTTTAATAGCGGCTTGTGTTATTGGTGATGGGGAAGCCGAGACGGGACCTTTAGCAGCCTCTTGGCAATTAAATAAAATCATTAACCCAGAGCAGGACGGAATTGTCTTACCAATCTTACATTTAAATGGTTACAAGATAGCTAATCCCACAATTTTAGCTCGTATGTCGACTGTCGAATTAGACCAATATTTTAAAGGATTATGTTATAAACCTTATTATGTTGAAGGTCGCAGTCGAAATCAAATGCATAAAAAGATGGCAAAAACTTTAGATGATATTATGGCTTACTATAAAATAATTAAGCAATCAACTAAGCAAACAGATTTGCATCCCGTATGGCCGCTAATTATTTTACGAACCCCAAAAGGTTGGACTGGCCCAAGCAATATTGTCGATAGTTTTAAAGCCCATCAAGTGCCAATTGTGGTTAATAATGACGATACCAAATTAGCCGCGGTTGAGAAGTGGCTAAGAAGTTATCACCCTGAAGAATTATTTGATCATAATGGTACTTTACTACCTGAGATTAAAGCCTTAACGCCTCAGGGGAAATTACGCATGGCGGCAAACCCCAATGCTAATGGGGGCTTACTCTTAAAAGAATTAGTTGTTCCTAATTTTATAAAATATGGTTTAAATATTAAAAAGCCAGGTTCGATTATGGCTTCTGATATGATGGAACTAGGCAATTATTTAAGAGATGTAATTACTTTAAATCCACATAACTTTAGAATATTTGGTCCTGACGAAGCCTTATCAAATCGCTTAAATCATATCTTTGAAGTTACAAATCGCCAATGGAATGCCAAAATTATTGAGCAGGATGAATTCTTAAGTCCTCAAGGTCGAGTAATTGATAGTATTCTATCAGAACATTTATGTGAGGGTTTACTTGAAGGCTATCTCTTAACAGGAAGACATGGTCTTTTCCATAGTTATGAAGCTTTTATTAGAATTGTTGATTCGATGACTTCCCAACACGCTAAATGGTTAAAAGTTTGTCAAGATTTACCATGGCGCTCAGAAATAGCTTCTTTAAATTATATTTTAACCAGTAATGTCTGGCAACAAGATCAAAATGGTTTTACTCATCAAGACCCAGGATTCCTAAATCACTTAGTAACTAAGAAAGCTGATATTGTTAGGGCCTATTTACCATATGATGCTAATTCCTTAATATCTTGTACAGATCATTGTCTTAAAACTAAAGGTTATATTAATGTAATTATTGCTTCCAAACATCCTCGTCCCCAATGGTTGAATATGGAACAAACAATTGAGCATTGTACTAATGGGATTGGGGTGTGGCCTTGGGCCAGCACTTTTGCTGGGGAAAAGCCCGATGCTGTATTAGCTTGTTGTGGTGATACACCAACTTTAGAAGTTCTTGGTGCTATCTCTCTTATTAAAGAATGGTGTCCTAAACTTAGAGTTCGGGTTGTTAATATTGTTGATTTAATGAAATTACAATCCAATACAACTCATCCTCACGGTTTAAAAGATAAGGAATACAATGATATTTTTACCCTTAATAAACATATTATCTTTGCTTTCCACGGCTATCCTAATTTAATCCATCAATTAACTTATAAACGAGCTAATAGCAATCTCCATGTTCATGGTTATAATGAAGAAGGAACGATTACTACCGCCTTTGATATGCGCGTTCAAAATAAGATTGATCGTTATCATTTAGTATTAGATGTTATAAAATATACTGCAAACAATACTTCTGCCGAAGCTTTAAAATTGAAAGAATATTGTGAAAGACAATTAGTTCGCCACGATGATTATATTCGTCGTTATGGAATTGATATGGATGAAATAAAAGATTGGCAATGGCATTAAGTTATTGAAATATTATTTATTAGTGTTATAATGGTTTTGGGTGATGGTATATGTTAATTAAAATTATTAATAAATGCTATCAAACTAATAAAAAATAAAAGTTATCAGTTACCAAGTAAGGGTGGCTGATAATTTTTTTGGGAGGAAATAATGAACGATAAATTATCACCAGATAGCGAAAGGTTAAGATTACTGTCTTTTAAAAGTGCTCTTGAATTAGGAAAAAAGGTTGATGCTCATTTACTAAAAATGTATGGTTTAGATGCCGAACAATCGTCCTTTCTAATCCCAACTAAAGAAATATGGTTTAATGATGGTCACGAAAAAGTGGAATTACAAGATACAGTGAGATCAAAAGATGTTTATTTTTTAACTGATATTGGTAATTATAGTTTGGAATATACAATGCATGGCTTTATCAACCATACTTCACCGAACGATTTAATTCAGCAATTAAAAGATGGGATTGGCAGTTGTAAATGTCATACCAGTTCGATTTGTATTATCATGCCTTTATTGTTTGCTGGTCGCCAACACCGTCGTAAAGGCCGAGAAGCCCTAAGTTGTGCTGCTTTTCTCCATGATTTAGATGCTTCTAAACAAGTTAATCAACTTATTACTTTTGATGCCCATGACGAAGGCGTCCAGCAAGCATTATTTGACACTGAATTTGATAATTTTCATGCTTCAAATTATATTATCGAAAAATTTATTGCTAATGCGACTAAAGAAGAATTAAAAGATTTATTATTTGTCGCTCCTGATTATGGGGCAACAGGAAGAACTAACTTTTATTTAAACTCATTTAATTCACCGTTTATTAAAAAAGAAACTGGTAGTTTTTATAAAGAGCGAGACTATAACAATCTTGTTAACGGCAAATATCCTGTATTAAAACATGAATACTCAGGAGGTTGTGATCTTGCGGGGAAGACGGCATTAGTAATTGATGATATGATAGCTTCTGGTGGTTCAATGTTTGATGTCATTGATGGTTTGAATCAAAAAGGGGTTAAAAACATTTATATTATTACAACTTATGCCTTATTTACGGAAGGTATTGAAAAATTTAAAGAGTATTATGCTTTAGGTCGTTTCTCAGGAATATATACCACTAATTTAAGTTATATCCCCCAAGAGTATCAAACTGAACCTTGGCTAAACATTGTTGATTGTTCAAAATTAGTTGCCGAAATTATTTTTAACTTACATAATAACTTATCAATCTCAAGTTTATTAAATGATCGTAGTTATCCCGCGCGTTTATTAGAGAAAAAATTTAGTGAGTAGTTGCTATTAATAAATATAATGGTATAATATTTGTCTGTTAGGGGGCAGAACCATGGCTTTTATTAAGTTTGAAAATGTTACTAAAAAATATGAGATGGGCGAAGTAAAAATCACTGCTCTTCATCACGCCAGTTTTGAAATTGAAGAAGGACAATTAGTATTAATTGTTGGTCCTTCAGGTGCTGGTAAAACAACGGCCTTAAATATCTTAGGGGGCATGGATGTAGTTACTAGCGGTAAAGTGTACTTTGCTGGCCAAGACATTACTGATTTAAAAGGTAAAAAACTAATTAAATATCGCCGGGATAATATTGGTTTTGTTTTTCAGTTCTATAATTTAGTACCTAATTTAACAGCATTAGAAAATGTTGAATTAGCTACTCAGATATGTAAAAAATCATTGCCGCCTCGCTCGGTATTAAAAAAAGTCGGGCTTAAAGACCGCCTGCATAATTTTCCTTCACAATTATCTGGTGGGGAACAACAAAGGGTAGCTATCGCCCGTGCTTTAGCTAAAAACCCCAAATTATTATTATGTGATGAACCAACAGGAGCTCTAGATTACATAACAGGGCGTAATATCATTAAGTTATTGCAAGATACTTGTCGGGAAGAAAAGATGACAGTTATTATTATTACTCATAACCAGGCTTTAACCCCAATTGCGGATAAAGTAATCTATTTCAAAAACGGGGAAGCGGAAAAAGTTGTCGTTAATGAAAAACCACTACCAATTGCGGAAGTCGAGTGGTAACATGATTATTAAAGATACTTTTCGCGAAATAAAAAGCACTTATAAAAGATTTATCTCGCTCCTCTTGATTGCTTTTTTAGGAGTCGGCTTTTTTGTTGGTATTAGATCAACTAGTCCGGACATGGAAATAAGTTTAAATAATTATTATGATGAGAATAATGTTTATGACATAAAAATAATATCCACTGCTGGCCTTGATCAAAAAGATTTATTGGCTTTAAAAAAAATTAAGCAAGTTGCCGGAGCCTATGGGACCTATAGTTTTGATACTCTAGTTTATGATCAGGATATTGAATTGGTGACTAAAGTAACAGCCATAAATGATCAAGTTAATAAAATTAACTTAGTTAAAGGCCGATTACCCAAAAATAATAAGGAATGTGTTATTGATGCCATTATGATCAATACCCAGAACTTAAAAATTGGTGAGCAGATAACAATTGATAGTCCCTATGTTGTTAATAAAAAACAAACTATAGTCGGGTTTGTAAATAGT
>DAOOOU010000009.1:0-11564 GCA_035387905.1 Bacilli bacterium
ATGAAATAGAATTACCAGCTGGATATAAACTGGTATATGGTGAGGATATTCCAGAAATAGTTAAAATTAGGACTTGTCATTATGGATTTCATCCGGAAGATGATAATGGCAATCTATATGAAGCATATGTGGAAGGTGGGCCTTCCTATCAAGCAAGAAAAAAGTCTCAATTTTATCAAGATAGTTTTGAAACGCTTATTATGACTGATGAAGGTGATTATTGTTGTTATTGTTTTTGTTATGTTGATAAAAAAACTAATACCGCCTTTATTGAACCGTTATCAACAAGAGAAAAATATCGGATGAAAGGGCTAGCTAAACAAATGCTCCACAGGGTGATAATTAAATTAAAAGCTAAGGGCATAAAAAATGCATATATTAATTCTTTTGACTGGCGAGTAAAAGTATATAATAGTGCAGGATTTATTACTGAAGATACAATCGGTTTTTGGCATAAAAAACTATAATTATTAAGTAATGTTTTTCTTACCCAAATTAATGTTATAATTACCATAGGAGTTAATAATATGGAATTAATTAAACTATCAATAGATTTAGGCGTAAAAGTGCTTGATATATTAAAAACTAAAGGATATCAGCCAAGAACAAATAGCAATGGCATCTATTCTTTAGAATTTTCCCAACAAGAATTAAGTGAAATAACTACATTAGAACTATTTAATATAAAACCCAATAGTCTTGAAGGAATAGATAATTTTCATAACTTACAAAGCCTAAAAATCGACTCGGATTATTCGGCTTATGACAATGCAAATACGGGAATTTCAGATAAGGATATCAAGTATGTTGCTAATGTTACATCATTAAAGTCACTTACAATAAAAAATCAAGCGGCGATAACATGGGTTTATTTAGATAAGTTAACTAATCTGGAAGAAATCCATATCGAGCGAAATAACCGGTTAGATACAATTAGTGGACTTGATAAACTATATCACGTCAGAGAACTGTCAATATATGGTAATAAAGAATTATATATGATCGACCATATTAAAGAATTAATCTTAAATAATGAACTTAATTCTTTAGAATTAGATTTATTAAATTTTCCTGAAGTAAGCGATCAAGCTTTAAGAGGGAAATTATTTAACATTATTAACTATCGTTTTAATGAAACTTTATCACATAAAGGTACTGTTTCCTATAATTATGGTACGGCAAGTATCTTTCACCAGAGATGTTTAGAGATATGTGACGCCATAATTGGGAAAGTAAAAAGTCCCATGGAAGCGATTATCTTAATTGAAAGATATCTCGCCCAAAATATTAACTATGACTATAAAGCATTGGATAGAGAAGATAGATTTCATACCGAAGCTGGTAATAAGATAGGATTTAATAATGGTACCCAAAGTGCCTATAACGGAATCATGTATGGGTCTTGTGTTTGTGAAGGATATACTAGAGCTATGCAATATTTATTAAAAATAATCGGCTTACCCTCAAAAAATGTTTATTGTATCAGTGGTAAAGAGAAGATCAATATCAAAACTGATTATCATAATCAAGTTGTTCTACCAGATGATGGGTATCATAGTATTATTAGAGTCGATTGTAATGGTGGTATTTATTACTGTGATCCGTGTTGGGATTCTTGTCGCTGGCATCGAGGTAATGAAACCTTACCTTATTGTTTAAAAAATAAAGGAGAAATTACAACGGACCATACGTTATCCTTTGAAGAGGATAACATCGTTGATAATCCCGTTTTTCATATACCAAGAGCAGTAATTCAAGAAGTCTTGTTAAAGTATAATTCTTCACCAGAAAAAGCAGATAATGGTTTTCATAAATAATATTTATTGGCCTAAATAATATTATGCTAAAATTTTTATATAAGGAGCGATAGTAATGTTTAAAGTAAATAAACTACTAGCTGTTGAAAATGAGCAAGTTAAGATTTCTTATGTTACGCAAGAACATTGTGCTTATGGCAAAACCAAGGAGTCATTTAAAACTTTATCTTTTGAGATTGAAGGCAATATTGAGCAAGATAGTTTTTCATTTAGTTTTGACTTAAATTGTCGTCCAGAAGAATTATTAAAACTAAAGATGTATGAAAAAGTAGATATGAGTAAATATATATTTGGTGGTGAAACTTTCTTTAACTACAATGCTTGTAATAATATTGATCCAGAGATGGATATAAAAATTACTAGATATTTAAAAAACAAGTTTATTATCTTAATAAATTTTAATTCTGATAATGATTATTGTGGAATTATCGAGTTTGACTTTAATTTAGATGACTATTTAAGAGATGAATAATTTACTATAAACTAATATAATAATTTTTATAAAAAGTTGGGGAGTAATGTAATATGAATCAAAAGAATATTATTTTTGTTGGTGGTGCCGCTTCTGTTGGCAAAAGTAGTTTGATTAATAATTTGAAAAAACAGGGTACTATTGTTGCTATGGAAAAGTCCGAAGCATATAAAGAATTAGGAAAAATAAAAGGCCTTCATGATTTTAGCGAGATATTTTCAAAGATTTCTGAAGAAGAATATGTAGATTATCTAATGACGGTGTTAAATAATACCGATACCTTAATAATCGGATTGCATTATGCTTTTCAACCGCAAAAAGATACCCTTTTATTTATGGGAATTAACCAAGAAGTTGCAAGTGAACAATATGAATGCTCAATTACTGATAGCTTAATTGAAAAGCTTAAAGCAAAAGGAATATACTTAGTAACCTCAATCCTAACTGCTAAACCTGAAACTTTACAAAACAGAGCAATAAATCGAAATAAAATAACAGGCCAACCAATCAGAAATTTTGTGTTAGCGGAAACTGTTAGAGAGCTAGAAGCTGAACAACAATATTTCGCGTTAACTGCTTCACGTAGTCAAGCAAATTTCACTCTTGAAGTTGATGGTAAAGATATGAATGAAGTTTGTGCCGAATTTTTATTAAAAGTTAATACCTTAATTAATAATAAATATGAAGTAATACTAGATAAAGAAGTTCCCTCAGATTTAATTTCATTAAATTTAAAGAAGTGAGAGTGATATCTTGAGAACAGTAGCTTTAGATTTTCCAAAGTCAATTTTAATTGAAAGTTGTAGTTTATGCCAGGGGAATTGTATCTTTTGTCCTTATCAAAATATTAGAAAAGGTCAGAAAGCTGATTATCTTGATGAAGCGATAATTATAAGATTACTTAAAGAAATAAAAAACTATGACGTAAAACGGATTAGCCTATTTAATAATAACGAGCCACTTCTGGATTCGAGAATTTATGAATTGGTCAAACAGACAAGGATAATTTTACCAAATGTTGAAATAACTTTAAGTACCAATGGGTTTTTACTTAATGAAGATGTTATTAATAAACTTTATGAAAATGGTTTAACGGCATTCTATATTAGTATCCCAACCCTTAATGAAGAAGATTATAAACAAATTATGGGCTATAAATTAAATAAAGTATTAGCGCCAATCAGAAAGTTTTATAATACTGCTCAGGCAGCTATGCTTCGTATCGCTGTCCCTAAAGCCCGGTCATATGATGAGAAAGCTTTTAAAAACGAATTTAGAAGTAATGGTATAAAAGTAGCCCTGTGGAATATTGAGAATGTTGCAAGTTGGCATTTAGATAAAGCCAAAATTAATAATTATTTTGAGTTGGGCATTCCTACTGATTATTGTGATCGACCGATGGATCAAGCCGTAATTTTAGCTAACGGAAATATGGTAATATGTTGTCGTGATTGGCACGAAGAGGAAGTATTAGGAAACGTTAAAGTTAACACCATATATGAAATATGGCATAACGAAAAATGCAAAAGAATTCAAAGGTTAATAGGCGGTTATAATTATAAAGAGATTCCAATCTGTAAAGGATGTACGATGAATTTGGAAAAAGCAGAACCGATGAAGAAAATTATTTGGGGGACTTGTTGGTTTAACGAAAGTGTTGAAACTATAATCGAATTTTTCGAAAAAACCAAAAATAGTTTAAGCAAAATGAATTTAAAATATTCTTTTGTGATTTTTGATGCTATGTACCATCGCGATATTGCTGAAAGCAATATTATTAAGGAAAAATTTAATTGTAATATTATCCAAAATACACAGCCTTTTTTTCCAAACAAAAACTATGGTGTTTATGCGATAGTTAACTTAGCAAAAATAAATAATGCCGATTATGTAACGGTAGTTGATCCAGATTGGCAAATCACTGATTATCAAGATTTTGTAAAAAGTTTTTTGTTTCCTTTAATTTATGATAATAAGGAAATAGTAATTCCTAATATTGAATCATCAGCGGGACGAAGCAATTATATGTTGGGGGTCCCAATGATTACCCTTTTTTACCCAGAAGCGCAACCAATAATAAAAACGCCCTTTCCGGGCACTTTTGCTGCAATCACGGATAAGATGCAAAAAATAATAACGGCTGATAATTACCATTTTGATTGGGGTGGTGAGTGGGATATTGTTGCTGAAGCAGTTAAACTTAATTTACAAATTTCTTCGCCCCAATTAGGACTAATTGGGACAAGACATCGTTCTAGCTATTCAAAAACAAGTGATGCCTTTCAAATTTGGCGAGCATTATTCCAAGGAGTTGATCAGGTAAAAATTACCACATTGATAAATTCAAATAATGAAATAGATCTTCCTGATAATTATCAATATTTAAAAGAAATATTATCAGGAAGCGCTTCTCAACAAATACAAAAATTCATTAAATATTGTGAAAATAATGAGGTTTCAGCAACAGTGGCTCAGTTATATAATATGATATTGTTGCCTTTAGCTTTAATTCTTGATGGAACCGATTATAGTAATATTAAAGCGTTATCTAAATTTGATAATCTTAATCCCTATATAAAAAAAGAAATTAGCCATATTGTGGCTGTTGTTATATACTCAGTTAATGAGGCTTTAAAAAATAGTGAACTAACAATCCCAGAAATTAAAAAGCGTTTAATAGATCTAAGTGGTGGATTTATGGGGGATTGGAATAGTTCGGCAACAGCAAAGGCGAAGGCTGAAATTATTGAGCAAATTGAAGGAGTGGTGATTAGATGGAACTGACAGTAGCAATCGTATGTTCAAAGGATATCCTTTTAGCAAGATGCTTAAAAAGTATCCCTAAAAAGTATCCGGTATTAGTTGTTCTCAATTATCCGAGTAATGAAGTAATAAATATTATAAAACAAGATAAACGGGCAGAGACGATTAGACACGATGAGGCCAATCTTGGTTTATTAAGGCAGTTAGCTGCCGAAAAAGTAAAAACCAAAGGAATAATGTATCTTGATTCTGATTGTGTAATTGAGGAAGGGACTATTGATAAGGTGGCTTCTGAACTTGATAAATTTCCAGCAGTAAGTATTCCTATGAAATATAAATATCACAATTTTTCAACAAAAATAGTAGCTCGCTGTCGTGAATTTACAACACCGGCTGAAGCCTTATTTATGCCGATGGCCTTTAGCATTGATGTTCAGAAAAAAATTGGTGGTTATTTATATGATAAAAGATTGTTGTGGGGCGAAGACAGTGACCAGCGCCAAAGAATAATTGAAAACAATATTTCTTTTACAATATCAAAGGGTTGCGTTTGGCATGAAGCTTTAAATTTTCGAAGTGATTCTAGATCAGCAATAAGACTTGGGCGAGGAAGGTATATTCAAGAACAACACGGCTATTATCAAAAAAGGAAATTATTAAAAGATTTATTGCCTTTTAATAAAATTCCCGTTACAATAAAATGTATAAAAAAAATTGGCTTTCTGGCAACGCTTTATCACGATTTGGTATGGAGACCATCATATAAATATGGTTATTGGAAAGAAGTGGTTAAAAATGGTCGTAAAAATCGAGCGTAATGTAAATGGTAAACGGGAATCAAAGGAGCTTTCAACCCCGTTAATTAATGTGGTTTTAGAATTAATTAAAGCAACTTATGAAGACCAGGATACTGTTGAGATTATTAATCCTACTGATTGTCAAGATTTGATTAAAGTTAGTGCGTTTTTTGAATACATCCTTAAATATCCTAAAGATGTTAAAATTCCAAAAGTAGTCGTTAAGGCTAGGGAAGAAGTTGCTGAAGATATTCAACAAAATAAACTACTTAATGCTGATATCGTCTGTTTTTCGGGAGGTATCGATTCAACTGCAGCACTACTTCATCAAATCGAACAAAAGCGCAGAACTGTAGCTTTGTGGTGTGACTATGGCCAACCATATAATGAGCCAGAAAGAAAAGCCGTTAGAAAAATATGTGAAAAATTAGCAATTGAATTATATGAAGCAAATATTGATTTAAGTAAACTTATTGCTTTAGGAACAGAAAGATTTAAGCATGTGTTTCCGGCAAGAAATTTACTTATTGCCGCAATAGCAGTAGCTTTAAATCCTCAAGAAGTAATTCTTGCGGGATTAAGTGATGAATTAATTGTTCCCGACAAATCGCCGAGAATGTATGAGGAAGGTTCAATATATTTAAAACATAAAGTATATTCGCCTTTTATTAAGATGACAAAAGCTGAAGTGTTAAGTGTATGGCAAAAACGTTGGAATAATATTCTTCATGCTGATGAGACGGTAAGTTGTTATGGCGGTGAAGGTGATTGTCAAGATTGCTCTTCTTGTGCCAAAAGAGAAGTAGCTAAAGTGGCCTCAAGATACTCAAATGAGTATCCTAAAGTATTTACAAATCAAGCAGAATTAATTACTAATCATTGGTTTTCGCGAATCGATCAATTTGATAATCCGCGTCGTGATGAAATTCTTATTTCTTTAAATCGGTTTTATGATAAAATAACCCCGGATTTACAAGAAAAAGTCAAATTTTATTTAGCTAAGTATAAAGTTGAAGTTGAATCCTGGGAAAAGCATCTTATTAATCTAGATAAAGTTGTTGATGGGTATCAAAATGAATAAGAAATTAGAAGGGATTGAATTATCATGGATAGGGAAAAATAATTATAATCATGAAGCCAATTACGTTTTAAGCGAAAAATCAAAATGGAGTTACAGCAAAGGCAACAATCAAAATATGTTAATTCATGGTGATAATTTAGGTGCCCTCGAACTATTGAGAAAGACTTATCGGGGTAAGATAAAATGCATATATCTTGATCCCCCTTATAATAGTTTACTTGACTTTCGTCATTACTCTGATAAATATACCCATTCAGATTGGTTAAGCCTAATGCATCAACGGCTATTATTGTTAAAAGAATTATTAGCACCTGACGGCTTTATCTTTGTTCAATTGGATAATCGAGAGTTACATTATCTTAAGATAATAATGGACGAAATATTTGGACGAGATAACTACCGAAATTCAATTATTGTTAATAAGACTTATGACGCATATACGATTAGTGATAACCAAGAAGCCTTTAAAACTGGTTATGATACAATATTGTTATATTCAAGAAAGGTATCTTCTAAAGTACCATTTATATTTAAAGAAACCGAAATTGAAAATAATGGTGGGATATGGAAAGACTTATGGTGTAATAATTCAAGTAATAATTATTTATTAGCCAATATTGATCCTAATAATGGTGGTTGGCGTTGGGAAGAAGCAAAAGCCTCTCGTTCTTTAGAAAACTACGAATTATTAATTAAGTATCAAAAGGATAAAAAATTAAATGAAGAATCATTTACAAAAGTATTTTTTAAATATATAAAAGAAAATAAACTTAGCTTAACTGAATTTAACTTAATCCGTGTTATTAATAGTCGTATCGAATACTATATTCCTCCTACAGAAAAATATAATTTAAGTGATGATTGGACAGATATTACCGTTCAAGGTTTAGAAACAAATTTTGAACATGAAGTAAATGAGGAACTGTTAAGGCGGATTATTAACAATTTTACAAATCCTGAAGATATTGTTTTAGATGCTTTTCTTGGCTCAGGAACAACAATAACTGTAGCTCAAAAACTATATCGGTCATGGATTGGAATTGAACAAGGTGAACATATTTATTCTCATTGTGTAAATCGCTTGAAAAAAGTTATTGATCAACAATTTTTATTAGAAAATAATAAAAATCAAGAAAAATTAGGATATAAATTTTACGAATTAGTAAAAAAAGAGGAGAAATAAAATGAAAAAAATAACTGAAAAAAAAGTCGTTAGTAAATTACAATTAATACTAACTATAATCTTTGTTGTTACTATATTAATATGTAACATCATAACCGCTAAACAAATTCAGTTACCATTTGGGTTTGTAATTACTGGGGCTGCTTTGCTATTTCCCATTACTTATATACTATCTGATGTCTTTTCGGAAATATATGGTTATAAGTGGAGTAGAATAGTAAGTTATATTGCTTTTGCAATGAATTTATTTATGGTAATAATATTTACGTTAGTAATTATGGCTCCGGCGCCAGGTTATTACGCAAAGCAAGAGGCTTTGCAAACAATATTAGGGAGTGCCCCAAGAGTCTTGTTTGCTTCCTTAACCGCATATTTGGTTGGAGATTTCGTTAATGACCGAGTTTTTAAAAAAATGAAATTAAAAAACCCTGATTCTTTTAAAGGTTTTCAATTTAGAGCTATATTATCAAGCTTATGTGGTTTAATTGTTGATAGTAGTATATTCCTACCACTAGCTTTTTTAGGAATTATTCCTAATAAGATATTACTAACAATGATGATAACACAAGTATTAGTAAAAATATCTTGTGAAATTATTTTATTACCAGTTACAACGATAATTGTCAAAAAAGCTGATCAATACGAAAAAGCTATATAATGAAATTATAATATAAAAAGAGCATTAGCTCTTTTTATTTATGGTTTAAGTTGATAATTATCACCATCAAAAGCTGTAACAGTATCATGTGTTTTATAACCTAATTTATCAGGTAAACTTTTACATAATTGATAATATAGTTTTTCGTTATCAGCGCCGCTAAATTCATTAACTAAATAAAGACCATTTTATTCCTTATAATTAAATACCAACAATTATTTATTTTAACATCAGCCCTATAATAATATTTATAAACCTTAAAAAAAATGTTATAATTTATTTATAAAATATAATAATTAAAGGAGAATATAATGAAAAAGAAAACAATTATTATTTTAAGCATAGTATTGATCTTAATCCTAGTTGGAGTTTGGTTTTTTGGTTCCTTATTTGGAATATTTAAACCCAAAGACTTAGGGATAAGATATACTAAAGCTGACTACCAAAGCATATTACAAAAATCAGGTTTAGAAGTTGTCTTTGAAGCAAAAACCGGGAGTGATTTAAAAGCCTATATCGATGATACAAAAGGAGATAAATTATATATTGATGATTATAACTTTACCTTTAGTGAATATGAGCAGAAAAAATTTACTATTACCCCCGAAGAAGCAACGGCCTTCCTAAATGAGTTTGCCCCATCTTTCTTTTGGTTTAAAAATATGCAAGTAAATGTTTTAGCTGATGGCACTATGGAAGAATCAAGTACGGTTGATATTGGTAAATTAAAAGTAGAACTATATGCTGATGTTGCCGATAAAGTACCAGTACCGATTCCTAATAAAGTAAATATTTATAGTAAAGGGTTATTTACGGTAACCGATAATAAACTAACCCTACAACCAGAACAAATATTAGTAGGTAAGGTACCAGTACCTAAGAAGTATATAGAAGGTAATAACTTATCAGTATTTTCTAAATATTTAGAAAGAATTTATAATATTGTCCCTGGTTTTAAAGTTAATTCATTTAAGGCAGACGGTAAAGGTAACTTCTACTTCGATGGGATAATCCCTCAAAAAGTAATAGTAACTAAAAAGTAGTTGTTTAAGCAACTACTTTTTTAATTTATAAACAGTTTCTGTTTTTGATAAGATGAATAAATAAAATACTGTAAGACAAAATAAGATAAAATGTGATACTCTAATTATCACATTTTTTATTAACAATTAATTAGATATTGTTGCATGTATTAAAGAAAGCTAATTGATGATATAATTAATTAAAGGAGAATGATTAAATTGAAAGACAAAGAAATGTGGACTTCACTTTATAATAAAGCAAAGGCAGTTATTAATCCGCGATCTGTATCACCATTTATTGAAGCTGGTAGCGTTGGCGCTGCGATTTTAACAGATAAAGGGAATATTTATGTTGGTGTATGTATTGATACAGCCTGTACTTTGGGAATGTGTGCTGAAAGAAACGCTATTGCTAATATGATAACTAACGGAGAAAAAAAGATTTTAAAATTAGTTTGTGTTGTTGGAGATGGTTCCGTTGGTTCACCATGTGGGGCTTGTAGGGAATATTTAATGCAGCTGGATAAAGACAGTAAAAACATGGAAATTTTAATTAATTATGAAAAATTAGAAATTATAAAACTAGAAGAAATTATTCCTGATTGGTGGGGTTATGATAGGTTCTAATATTTATGAATTAGAGATTAATAATAGAGCTTTTAATGCAATAAAAGAAAAAAGAAAAAAGGTAGAAATAAGGGTAACAAAAATCAATGATTCCTTTGATTATGAAATCATAAAAGAAAAAGGTATTATTAATTTTACAAGTTATGATGGCGAAAAAATAAAGTGTATGGTTAATAAAGTAAATTGGTATAAAACAATTGAAGAATTATTAATTATTGAAGGAACGAAATATACATTATCATCTACTGATGATTTTAATAAGGGTGTAGAATCAATAAACAGTTTTCCTGGTTATACCGAAGGAATAAAGAAAAACGGTGTGTATGCAATTCACATAGAAGTAATTTAAATTCCTTTTATTTAGAGCAATTAAGATAAGCAAATAACGTTTTAACCTAATAAAATCAATGATTTATAACAATCTAAAATTAATCACAAAACACACACATTCTGACTCTTAATGTGTGGGTATAATTATATAACATAAATAAATATTTAAATGGACTAAAACTATATTCAACCAATAATCTTGAAGATTATTATGAAATTTTATTTTTCTTGCTATTATTTAAAAGATATGTTATATTTTATCCACCTGATGAACTGGTTCTTATTTATAAGGGTCATTGTATTAAGATATTTAGCTTTTTATATCTTTAGGGGTATATATAAGATAGTGTCTTATATTCATTAGGTTTTTTAATGATAATAAATAATACTATATAAGAATGTATGGAACTAATAAAGTAATGAAATGTGTAGGATACCTGTTCGATATTGAAACTGTTTATGACAATTAATTAGAAAAAGATAGCTAGCTATCTTTTTTTTAAAATATATTTTAAAAATAAAATAAATACAGAGGAGTGAAATAATGACATTTAAAGAATTAGGCCTATCACCGATTATTTTAAAGGCCTTAAACGATTTGGGGCATAATGTACCAACTTCAATTCAGGAATTAGCAATTCCTAATATTTTAAAGCAAAAAGATGTTTTGGGCTGTGCTCAAACGGGAACTGGTAAAACAGCCGCCTTTTTGTTACCAATTATGGAAACATTAATTAGAAAAGGGCGAAATACTCAAGACATTAGAGTCTTAGTCTTATCCCCAACTAGGGAGTTAGCCATTCAAACCAGAGAT
>DAOOOU010000010.1:0-9410 GCA_035387905.1 Bacilli bacterium
AAACCAATTTGATCACTTAATTGATTTTTTTTGCTCCGTAAATCATCAGCTTCTTTCTTAGTTTGTCGATAAGTAACATCTAGTTCAAATATTTCATCAACTAGATATAGCTTTTGTTCTTGAAATTTTTTCTTGATATTTTCCTTTACTAATTCTTTGTTTTCTCTAATGAGATTAATATCAATCATTTTTAAATCCTCCCTTTTAATAAAAAGGACCACATCTATGCAGGAGCAATGTATGCGGTACCATCCTTATTATTCTTAATTTTGATAACGGTTATCACCGGAGTTGATTAGACTCATTCCGAAAGAAGATAAGTAACCATTTTTATTAGTTTCCACCAACCACTAACTCGCTATTAAAAATTAAATTACTATTAGCTTTCATCAACACTTTTAATTTCAAATATAGTATAACATATCGAGGTTAATTGTCAATAAACCATAACCATAATTGCCATATAGATAATAATAAATAATAAACAAGTGGTTAAGATGGCAAACTTTTTATCGATTTTACCATTATCATCTAAGATTAATGGTGGTGTTGGTCCACTTTGTAAAGTTAAGGTATGAGTTTTAGCTTTACGGATATTAGTCCCCCTTTGCATGGCTTGGGAACGACTACCAGCAATCTCGTTATTAGTTGCTTCCGCCATCCGTTCTTCTAATGTCGAATTATCAAGTTCTCTTTTACGAACTGTTTCTTCGGCCATCATTTGATAGTTATTATTTACGATTTGTTTATATTCTTGAAAAACCCCATAATCTAAAAAATCTTGGGCAATACTATTAATTGCTGCTAGTAAATCATCTTTATTAGCTAAGATCATTTTTACCTTGGTTTTAATCAACGGGTAATAAAAGGTAACTAACATTCTAAATAATTCTCTTTTATTTACTAAAAAATTATTTAAGTGTTGGGGTTCACTAGTTATTTCAGTTTGAGTAGCAAGTGCTTGATCATATAATGCTCCAAAACGATAACTATAAGGCTTATTACCACTATTAACTATAATCCCATAAGTTGCTGCCGTATTATCGACACTACCCGAAAAGATTTCCATTATTTTCATTGCTAAAAATTCTTTTTTTAATCCATTTTGATTTTGCGGTGTGATTTGGGGTAAACCCAAAATTACATCTAAAATAAATTCAATTTCGGCCCGATATAATTCTGGGGTATTACGATAGTTTACTTCGTTAGGATTAAGTTGGTTTTGCATTTTTAAATATTCCATAAGCCGATTTTTAATTACTTCGTTGGTACTATTATTAATAACTATTTTAGCTAATTCGAGAAAAGTAAAAAAGCGTTCGTTGGCACCAACCGGAAAATCTTCAACTAATAAGCCTTGGGGTTCCATCTTATCATTAAATACCCGATGCGTCTTTGCTAAATTGATATCTAATAAGAACCCTATTTGGTTATAAATCATCGTTAAATCATCAAGATACCCTACCCCTTGATTGTTAGTTATATGTTGCGCTGTCCTTTGCGGATTATCATCAATCATAACGCGCTTTGGTTGATTAGGATCTAAGTCTTCGTTACTAGCTTCAACCTTAGCAGGTTTAATCACTTTTTGGCCATCAAGATTATAACTGACTAAATAATAATTTTGTTTATCAGTAAGGGGATTAACCCCATTCTTATAATTTTCAATAACCGCCGCCCGATGTTGCTCGTGATTAAAATAAGCTAGTTTAGCTGCAAAACGTTGCTCTATATCTTCCGCAATTTGTGTAGTTGTTGCGGAAGAGCTTAAGTAATGTTCATAAAGACCTTGAAACTGACTAGGTGATATTTCAACGCCAGTGGTTTCAAATAACATATTAATTTTATCTAATAATAAAGCTCTAATTGCTGCTTCACGGGACATATCACTTAGCCTCCTTATATTAATAATATTATAACATATTTTTGCAAAAACAATATGGGATTAAAAAAGCTTTACTTTTTTTCCAGTAAAGCCTTTTTTAGTCCCTGCCAAGGTAATAAAGCACATTGTTTACGATTTTGTTGTTTATAGATTTCATCAAAACAATTGGCTTCCTTTAATAGTTCTTGATCATAAGGTTCTTCATTAATCATTTTTTCATAATTAGTAATAATATTTTCGGCTTCCAGAGCCGATTTGCCAATTACCAGTTTCGTTAATAGTGAGCTCGCTGCTGTACTAATAGCACACCCTTCACCAGCAAATTTAAGATCTTTAATAATCCCATCTTCAATTAATAAATAGAGATCAATATTATCAATACAAGATAGATTATTATTGTTTATCTTTTGGTATGAAGAATTATCAATCACTTCATTATTTAACGGGTTTTGATAATGATTCATAATTATCGCTCTTTTTAATTCGCTATCCATTAGAACATCTCCTTTAGAATCCGCTCTTTATCAGTTAATAAATTTACTAAGGTATCAACTTCGGCTTTAGTGTTATAAAAGCTTAAGCTGATACGACAGGTATTATTCTGGTGTGTAATATCTTTTAACATTTTCGCACAATGGTTACCAGCTCTTAAACAAATTTGATATTTATTAAGATAGCAAGCAATATCTTGACTAAAGATATCTTTAATATTAAAAGTTACGATTGAACCCTGAGCTTTTTCATTAATTATTACCACATGAGGAATTGTTTTTAACTGGCTAATTAAATAAACTCTTAGTTCTTGTTCATAAGTATTAATCTTGGCTAAGCCAATTTTCTGTAAATAACTAATTGCTGCCCCTAAACTTAGGACGCCAGCAACATTTGGTGTTCCTGCTTCTAGTAAAGTCGGAATGGCTTTATAAATAACGCTTGTTGCAGTATCAAAACTTTCATTCATCCCCCCACCTAAATTTTGGGGAAGAAAAGCCACTAAAAGATGTGCTTTGGCATATAACACCCCGGTACCCGTGCCCCCACCTAGTTTATGAGCGGAAAAAGCAAAGAAATCACAATCTAAGTCTTGAACATCAATGCTAAGATGAGCAACACTCTGGGCACCATCAACCACAACTAAGGTATCTTGTTGATGGGCAATTTGACATATTTCTTTAATGGGTCTGATATCTCCGATCACATTCGTAATCTGGGCCAAGGCAATTAATTTAGTTTTAGGGGTTAATAGCTTCTGCAAATTATTAATTGTTACTTGATAGTTTTCATCAAGTTCAAGATAAATGATATTAAGTTTTAAATCTTGCGCTAAACGAAACCAAGGTAAGAGATTCGCCGCATGTTCACTTTTATTTAAGATAATTTCGTCTCCGGCTTGTAAATGCTCCCGAAAGTAACCATCACAAATCATGTTTAAAGCCTGGGTTGTCCCACTGGTAAATACGATTTCATTAATACTTGCAGCATTAATAAAATTTTTCGTTATTTCCCGGACATGCTCATAAGCAGTAGAAACGGTATAAGAAAGATCATAATCACCCCGATGAGCATTAGCTGAATTATTTTGATAATAATTATTAATCTCATCAATTACAACTTGGGGTTTTAACATCGTTGCCGCACTATCAAAATAAATCAGATTATTCTTTAATATCGGGAAATCTTCACGATTCATCACTACTCAACTCCGTTTCTAAACGTTCTTTTACTTGATTAATGAGGGTTTGATCTAAACTTAATTTTTTACTGAGAAAGCCCTTAATCAGTAATTTATTGATTACTGCAGGAGCTAAGCCCTTACTCGCTAAGTAAAATTTTTCGTTGGGATCAAGCGGACTAATTGTCGCATTATGACTAACCTCACAATCCCCCGCTTTAACAATTAAGTTAGGCCTTATTATATGAGGAGCATTATTTAGGGTTAAACAACTAATATTTTCACTAACTTGATTACCCTTTGTCTGCCCGGCAATCGTTCCCGTAACCGTGATTGTTGTTTGACCAGAAGCAATATTAACGCCGTTAATATTAATTTGATTATAATTATGATTACCATAAATATTAATAACTAATTCTAACTCCATTGGGGTTTTAGTTAAATAGGCATAATTAAAGGTTAATTGACTACTATCCGTTTGGTTAATTATTATTTGGCGCTTCGCATTTTGACTAAGCGCTAAATAGTTATATAGCAAATGCGCTTGGGGGGCTAATTCAATAGTCAGTTTTTGATTAATATTGGAGTTATCAAATAACTCATTGATTAACACTTGACCCTTAATCATTAATTTTAATTCCGGCTTTTTTATCTGTAAATTAATGACATTATCAGTAAGTGCCAAACTCTCTTCATTAATTACCACTACCTCGTTACTCATCTTTGGTAACTCCGTTTTTATATGTAGTAAAACCACTAGCTTTGATTTCTTGAAGTAATTCTAAACCACCCGTTTTAACAATCGTTTTATCATTTAAGATATGAATGAAATTAGGTTCAATCATTTCAATAATTTGCGGATTATGGGTAATTAAGACAATACTTGCCTGTTTTTCCGTATGATATTTTTTTAGTGAATTAATTACTAATTGCAAAGCATCAATATCTAAACCCGAATCGATTTCATCAGCAATTAATAGTTTTGGTTCTAGTAACCAAACATGCATTAACTCATTTTTCTTCCGTTCGCCACCACTCATCCCTTCGTTAATCTGGCGGTGAATAAAACTCTGAGGAATGGCTAATTCTTGACAAATTTTTGTTAATTTTTGATTAACGGCAAAAATATCAACTTGGCCCTCACTTCTTGATCTTAAAGCCGCGATTAACATATCAGCATTACTTACCCCTTCAATAGCTAAGGGATGTTGGCTAATTAGCATCAATCCTAAACGACTAATTTGATCCGTAGTTAAAGTTTTTAAATCTTTATTGTTATAAATAATACTACCCTTGGTTACTTCATAATTGGGATCTTTTAAAATTATTTTGGCAATGGTACTTTTACCGGCTCCGTTAGGCCCGATTAAACAATGAATCTCGCCTTCATTAACCTTCAAATTCAAATCTTCAATTATGGTTTGCTTTGCTACTTTAACTTGCAAGTTACTAATTTCTAGCATAAAAATCACCAGGGTTATTGTATCATTATTTAATTAATAAGTCTATTCATACAAAAAGCTTATTGTTCCCAATAAGCTAATAACCACATTCGCAATTCATCAAATTCACGATTGCCAACTAGTTCACTCGTAATCTGTTTTTGATTAATAAAGAGCGTTGTTGGTGTAGCTTCAATAGCAAATAATTCTTTAAATTTAGTCCGATCAGCTTCCGCCGTGATAGTAACTAAATCAAGGACATAACCCTGATGATTAATATCTTTTAAAACACTATTATAAACCGGTAAATATTTAGTGCAATGAGGACAGCCTTTTTGAGTAAAGGCAATGACAAATTGCTCACCACTCTCATACTTAGTCATAAACTCAGCAAATGATAAATAAACGATATTATTTAAGTCCTCATTTTCTGCTTCTGGTTCCTCAGCAGCTGGTTTATTATGTTCAAACAAAGAACCAAATTGGTTATCATTACGAGCAAAGTATAAACCACCCCCGACAATAATCAAAAACATAATGATAATTGAACCAATTAACCGACCGTTATTACTTTTCATATTCTTCTCCTTTATAAGTTAATTAAATAAACTTAATTGACTAGTTTCTGGTAAATCATCTAATACTTTTAACCCTCTTAATTTATCAATTACGGTAACACTTAGTTTACCTCTTTGAGCTAAATCTTCAATACTGACGAAAGGTTGTTTAATTCTTTCTTTAACAATTTTCGTTGCTACTGCTTCGCCTAATCCATCAAGAGTAATAAACGGAATAATTAAACTCTTTTGATCAGGGGTAATAATAAATTTAGTAGCTGCCGATTGTTCAATATCAATATTCTTAAAAGTGAAACCACGAGCCAGCATTTCTAATGCCACATTTAAAACTTCAGCTAAATTCTTTTCTTTATTTAAAGCATCATAACCTTTATTCTGAATATCTACGAGTCTTGCTTTAATTGCTTGATAGCCCCCTAACATGGCACTAACATCAAAATCATGACAACGAATACTAAAATAACCAGAATAATAAGCAATAGGATAATGTAATTTAAACCAAGCAACCCGATAACCCATCATTACATAAGCTGTGGCATGGGCTTTGGGAAACATGTATTTGATCTTCCCACAAGACTTGATAAACCAATCCGGAATTTTAGCAGCCTTCATAACATCAGCAAACTCTAACCATTTATCTGGTTCTTTACTAGGTTTACCTTTACGGACAAATTCACTTATTTTAAAGGCTAAACCCGAATCCATCCCGTAATTAATGAGGTTAACCATAATGTCATCTCGACAACCAATAATTTCTTTAAAATCAACGGTCTTATTAAGAATTAAATCCCGCGCATTATTCTGCCAGACATCAGTTCCATGAGATAAACCAGATATTTTTACTAAAGCGGCAAAAGTATCAGGTTTTGTTTCTTCTAACATTTTAATAACAAAGTTCGTCCCAAATTCCGGAACCCCTAAAGTCCCAGTAACACAATTAATATCCTCTTTTTTAACCCCTAAGGCCTTACACGAACGAAATAAACTTAAAACTTTTTGATCATCAAAAGGAATCGTTTGAAAATCAATATTTGTGACATCGCTTAAATATTTAAGCATTGTTGGATCATCATGACCTAGAATATCTAGTTTTAAGACATTATCATGAATTGCTGAGAAGGCAAAATGGGTGGTATACCAAGAACTATCAGGTTCATCTGCCGGATATTGATAAGGCGTAAAATCAAAAACATCTAAGTAATCCGGAATAACAATAATTCCTCCCGGATGTTGACCGGTTGTCCTTTTAATTCCTGTACAAGCCATACTTAAGCGTTCGATTTCCGTATTCCGGAGCATAATGTTTTTATCTTCACAATATGATTTAACATAAGCATAAGCCGTTTTATCAGCCACCGTACTAATGGTTCCCGCACGGAAAACATTATCGGCCCCGAATAATTCTTTAGTGAAATTATGAGCTGCCGCTTGATTTTCACCGGAGAAGTTTAAGTCGATATCAGGTACTTTCTCAGCATCAAAACCAAGGAAAGTTGCAAATGGCATATCTTGCCCTTCTTTATTCATTTTAGTGCCACAAGCACAAGTTTTATTTGGTAAATCATACCCACTAGCATAACGCAAAGCAAACTTGCCTTGTTCATCTTCCCAAATTGAAGTTTTACATTGTGGGCATAAATAATGTGGTGGTAAACCATTAACTTCTGTAATATCCATCATTGTTGCTACAAACGAAGAACCAACTGAACCCCTTGAACCCACAAAATATCCATCTTCATTACTCTTTTTAACTAACTTCCGGGCAATTAAATATAAAACAGCATAACCATTACTGATAATACCATGTAATTCTTTTTCTAACCTTGTAGCTACGGCTTCGGGTAGCGGATCACCATATAATTGACGGGCGTTTTCATAGACAATATTAGTTGTCTCTTCATCTGCATTAGCCATAATTGGCGTATATAACTTATCTTTAATAACTTGCACCGGTTCAATTAAATCAGCAATTTTTTGAGGGTTTTTAACGACTATCTGCTGACTTAGTTTAGGTCCTAAAAAGCTAAAAGCGGAAAGCATTTCCTCAGTTGTTAGAAAACGCATATCCGGGATACTAACTCCTGATCGGTTTAGCGGATGATAACGACCATTTATTTTTTGATTAACAATAATCTCTCTAATTAAGCGATCTTCTTTTTTTAGATTGTGTACGTCGCCCGTCGCACAAACTAATTTACCAGCAGAACCAGCAATTTTAATAATCCGCTCAAGATGATTTTGCATGGTAATGGTAGTTTTAAAACCACTACTTTCTAATTGTAAAACATGTTCCCAAGCACTTAGGGGTTGGACTTCAATATAATCATAAAATTGCATCATATGCGCTAGTTCTTTATCGTCTTTTACTTTAGCCGCTTCAAATATCTCTCCATTAATACAACCGCTACCAATTAATAATCCTTCTCTTAAAGCTTCAATCTCATGCCGCGGAATTTTTGGTTGATCATTTTTAAATAGATATTTAGTATTAGCTAAACTTATTAATTTAAAAAGATTTTTTAAACCAGTTTGGTTTTTAACTAAAACTGTGACATGAAACGGAAAAGAGAATTTTATTAATTCATCAATATTTATCGACTCATAAATATCCATTGTCGTTTCAATATTGCGACTGTCTAGAGTTTTACACATAGCGTGAAAGATGGCTGCAGTTTTTTCAGCATCATAATCACCACGGTGATGTTGGGTTTCATCCCAATCGACTTTATATTTTTTACCAAGAGTTGTTAATTTATGATTAGGGAATTCCGGATTTAACATCCGGGCAATACTCATGGTATCAACAACCGTATTATTAAACTTAGGTAATTTATATTTCTTAACTGCTTCTTCAATAAAACTAATATCAAAACGGGCATTATGCGCCACCATTGGTAAATCGCCAGCCCAAGCTAAGAACTTTTTCGTTACTTCCGCTTCACTTGCTTGACCTTTTAACATATCATCAGTGATCCCCGTTAATTCGGTTATTTTCTCCGGTAAAGGTGCTCCCGGATCAATTAATTCATCAAAACGATCAATAATTTCCCCGTTCTTGATTTTTACCGCACCAATTTCAATCATTTGGTCACTACCAAAATAAAAACCCGTCGTTTCTGTATCAAAAACCACAAAAGTATCATTTAAGAGATGATAAGCTCGGGGTTGATAGACAACATCCACATCATCACTAACAACATTTAATTCCGCACCATAGATGGCTTTAAATTGTTCAGCCTCAGGTTTCCCTTTATTTTCGGCAGTCACAAAGTTATAGATATCAGGAAATGCTTGTAAACAATTATGGTCCGTAATGGCTACTCCTTTATGACCTAAACTAAGTGCTATTTTTACTAGATCTAAAGCTGGTACTACACTATCCATGGCACTTAGGAAAGTATGTGTATGTAATTCAATACGTTTTTCACTAGCTTCGTCTTTGAGAGCAATATCTTGTGAAGGAATCCTTTCAATACTTTGCAAAGCAATAACGATTTCCTTAGCAAAACTATCAAACTCCGCATTCCCCGCAAAACGATACCAATTACCCACTTTAAGTTGTTTTAAAACACTCCGGTATTCATCTTTATCCCGTTTAAATACTTTAGCTAAAATACTATTCGTTTTATCACTAATCTTTAAGGTAATAATATTAATCGTATCTTTTTCTAAAGTATCGATCCCAAAGATATAAGCTTCAACAACAATATTTTTCGTATCGCTAATAATACTATCAATACTTAATTTTTCTTGCTCTTTATGTTGGCCCATAATTAGATTATTAGCTAGTGGGTTAAGATTAATTTTAACAACTTCGGGTTTTTTAAGCGATT
>DAOOOU010000011.1:0-9395 GCA_035387905.1 Bacilli bacterium
TTGGCATCAAGCATTTCCTGATTGTTTAAAACAATTACTTGTTGGTAAAACGCCACCGGGACAACGGAACATTACGCTTAACTTTCTTGAATCATATTTATTCCAAGTTGCTTCTTGGGCAGCAGCAAGAGGTTATGAATTTAGCCAGATTGATGTCTTAAACGAGATTGCCTTTGATCAAACAGAAGGTGGAGAACCCCAAATAGATCATCCTGAATTAAGAGATTCAGATTGGAGTAGAGCTATCGGTGATGATCCCCAGACAAAAGAACCTTATTATATTACCGTATTAAAAATGGTTCGAAAATACTTTCCTCAAAGCCAATTATTATATAATGAATATAATGAGTATCATGAACCAAAATGTACGGCTATCTGCAAGATAGTAGATCAAATAAAGGCTGCTGAATCGGTATCGGGTGTTACTTTGCTCGATGGCATTGGGTTACAATCACATTATAGTGAATATAATCCAGCAGCCCAAAGAGCAACTCAACCAATTGATGTCTATCAAACGATGTATAAGTTAGCTAAAACGGGAAAAGCTTTATATCGTAGTGAATATGACTTTACCGAGAAAAATCCCAACAATAGTAATAAACCGGAAATTGTTAATGCTATTAAAGAGACCGACCAAAAATGTGGGGTTAAAGGCCATATAGGCTGGGGTAATAGTGATCAGCTTTCTTGGCAACCGAATCAAAACGCTACTTTAGTTCAAAGTAATGGTGAGAGTAAACCCGATTATGAGTATTTTGCAACTACTTATAGTCAAAAAAGAAAACAACCGCAAATTCAAAAAGAGCAACCTAAAACTTTAACTTTAAAGCCAAAAGAACAACCACCTTCAGGATTTATTAATATAACAATTATTATCTTGTTAATTGTTACTTTTATACTATTACTTATTATTGGTTATTTGTTCATATAGCCAACCTTGCTTCTTTATTGACAAAATAAGGTACTTATAATAATATAGAGGCGATTAGAGGGATTATTATGGATTTTAATCAGACTATTGCTACTCTAAATATCGAAAATAATCAAGTGAAAATAAGTGCTTTACAAGATGTACCAATCGAATTTTCTAAATTAGTGACAACTTATTTACTAAAAAACAAGATCGAAATTATTTACGATATTTGTGAAATAAAAGCCGAAGATGACTCAGTAACTAAAGCTGATGAGTCAACTTTTTTTCCTGAGCCTGATAATAATCCCGAGCCAGATGAAATCGAGGAGTCAGACCCCATAGCAATATTCGAAAAAGAATGTGCTAAAGAATTTAATTATAAAGTATTAAGTGCTGTTGACCAACACATGATCGATATTACTAACTTACATGATAAAGTTTTATCAATTAATGAGCAAATGGAATTAGCAAGAAAATATAAAGAAGAAGGCGATTTAGCCGCCCGCGATAAATTAATTCATGCTAATGTGTTATTAGTTCTTTCTTTAGCTAAACGATATTATCGAGATAATTATCCTTATGGTGATGTAGTCCAAGATGGTTATCTGGGCTTATTAAAAGCAGTTGAAAAATATAATTATAAGTTAGGTTTTGCTTTTACTACATATGCCACTTATTGGATTTGCCAATCAATGGGCCGAGAAATGAATACTAATGCTGATACAATTAGAATTCCGGTTAATCAAAAATATAAATTAACCGTCTTCCGCCGAGCAATTAATGATCTTTCTTTAGAATTAGGAACAACTCCAACTATCAAAGAAATTGCTGCTTATTTAAAAATTTCCGAGAAAAAAGTAACTGCTTATTTAACCTATTTACAAACT
This sequence comes from Bacilli bacterium, assembly GCA_035387905.1. Classification (GTDB taxonomy): domain Bacteria; phylum Bacillota_I; class Bacilli_A; order RF39; family UBA660; genus DAOOOU01. Next base: position 1,801 of record DAOOOU010000011.1, read on the forward strand.
CAAGACCTGGCTTCCTTGGATGCAGTTATATATGAATCTGAAGAATTAACGCTTGAGGGGACTATTGCTAGTGAAGACGATATAGTTGAAGATCCTCAAGAGAAAATGGACCAAAAGGCTTTACGTATTGTATTAGAAGAGTTAATCACTGGTTTTTCTCCTCGAGAACAATTATTATTAAGAACCCGCTTTGGATTTGAAGATGGCAGTAAACATACATTAGAAGAAGCCGGCAATACAATTAATGTTACTCGCGAACGAGCTAGACAGATTGAAGCTAAGTTATTAAGAAAATTAAGACATCCAAGTCGTTCTAATCAACTTAGAGATTTCTATTATTAAAATATATTTTATTAAATAAAATACTCAAAACATTGAGTATTTTTTATGATATAATAAACTAGTAGGTGAAAATATGAGAGATTTATGCCAAATTGCTTTTCAAAAATTTTTACGATTAGAACAATGTGAACCATATGAAGTTGTTAATGCCCGAACGTATTACGATAAATATGCGACTGATGAAGAAAAAAGAACTTTTGAAAAAGCTTTTGAAAAATACCGCAAAAAATTCACAATCAGATTTGAAGATCGCGCTCGTGAAGCTTTTAATATATATTTGCGTTATGGTTTAGATAACGAACGTTTCCAGCAATTAGCGCAAAAATATGAAATTGCTTTACCAGTGGCAATTTCTTATCCAGCTAAATATGCCGAGAAATATGCTACTCCCGAAGAAAAAGCGGAATATCAGGCTTTAGCTGATAAACAAGCTGCGGCCTTAGCTGAGGAAGAAAAAGCTAAACAAAAATATATTTGGGAATATTGTGATAATGTTGAATGGCATCCTCAAAAAATTATTGCTTTAGCTGATAAATTAAAAATATCATTACCCTATTTAAAAAAACTAGCATTTGCTTATGCGATAGCCGAGCTAAAACTAACTGAACCGCAAATCAAAAAAAGAATCCAGGAAAAAAGTTTTATTATTAATCAGTCGTTACCGAAAGAAAAAAAATACGAAATGATCTTTAATAAATTAACAAATTTAGAAAACGAAGCAGAAATCGTTGATTTTCTAACGACTTGTAAAGCTTCAGTTTATTATTTACGTAGTAAGCTGGATAATTATCTTAATCAATTGGACCCTAAATTAGAAGAACCTAAACGTCAAGAATTAGCTGCCAAGTTATTAGCTAAAATCAATTTGTATGCTCAGAAAATAGCTAGTAATTTACAATCGGTATTGAAGGACAAAAAAGCAGAGGCCGTAAAACCATTAATTCCCGAAGCCATCAAAATTGTGGAAAAATTTCTTTTAGATGAAGCGCCAACTAAAGAACAATTTTGTTGGGATAATAATATTAATATAGATTTATTTGAAAAATATTTAAGTATTATTGAACAATATGATAGTAATCTTTATAAAGTATATATTACTAAAATAAATAATCAAAATATTAAAAACCAAGCATCAATAATGGGCAAGTTGGGTAAAGTTATTGCCGGCTTAACTAACGGTATATTAATTAATGATGAACAAACTAGACCTTTTGATTTAATTGATTATTACCTAATTACGAGTATGCCCCTAGATACTTTTTATGGTATTTGTGCTGAACATTTAAATGCTAACGAATTAAAGTTAGTAAAAAAGTTTTTTCGTAAATATCGTGATGATTCATACTTAACGCCACCAGAAATTCAAAAAATAATGATGGATCGAGATGAAGTAACTACTACTAAAGATGAAAATGGTTTTCCGATTGCGGGAACCGGTAGAATAATTAGCGAAAAAGAAAAACAGGCGATCATTGACTATTTAAGACGTAATAAAATAGTTGTGACTAATTGTACTTATAATATTGCTTTTCGGAGATATATATTAGGCACTTTAGAGATTGAAGACCAAAATTTAACGCCGTCAACTCATGGAAAATAAAGAGGTAAAAAATGAATCAGAAGATAATATATTTAGATCATAATGCGACAACGCCAATTGCTCCTGAAGTACTAACGGAAATGTTACCATATTTAGCAGATTTATATGGTAATCCAAGTAGTAGTTATGCCTTTAGTAAACCAATTAAAAAAGCAATTCAGCAGGCACGTAATACTGTTGCCCAATTACTTAATGCCCAACGTGAAGAAATTATTTTTACGAGTTGTGCTACAGAGAGTAACAACACAGCAATCAATAATGCCATTCAAAATAATCCGCAGAAAAAGCATTTGATTACAACTCAAGTAGAACATTCATCGGTTTTAGCAACAATGGCTGATTTAGAACAAAAAGGCTATCGAGTAACTTATTTAGCGGTAGATCAAAAAGGTTGTCTTGATCTAAATGAATTAAAACAGGCAATTAATGAAGATACGTTATTAATTACTGTTATGTATGCTAATAACGAAATTGGTAATATTTATCCGATTGCGGAAATTAGTAAGATTGCCCAGGAACATAACATTCTTTTTCATGTTGATGCCGTTCAAGCAGTAGGTAAAATTAAGATTGATGTTCAAGCCTTAGGGATTGACTCCTTAGCTTTATCAGGCCATAAGATTAATGCGCCTAAAGGAATAGGGGTCTTATATCTTAAACAAGGTACTCCTTTTAAGCCATACCTTTTTGGTGGTCACCAAGAACAAGGTAGACGCGGGGGCACAGAAAATGTTGCGGGAATAATTGGTCTAGGGAAAGCTTGTGCCTTAATTATGAATGATGATTATCAATTTAATAATCAGCTTCGAAAATTACGCGACAGTTTTGAAGAGCAACTTAAAGCAAATATTACAGGCGTAACTATTTACGGAGATTTACAAAATCGTCTAACAAATACGTCAAGTATTGCTTTTGAAGGTGTAAAGGGTGACGAATTGCTAATGCTGTTAGAAAGCTTTAATGTCTTTGTAGCAACGGGTTCGGCTTGTAATTCGGCTGAAGCAAAACCTTCACATGTTTTAACTGCTTGTCATATTGATTTTACAAATAGCAGCCCGATTCGGGTTAGTTTTGGTAAGAATAATACGCAAGCTGAAGTTGACTTAGTAGTAAAAAACTTGATTAATATTGTAAATAATATAAGAAAGAAGAATCAATCATGAAAGCGTTAATTAATTATAAAATATGTGATAATGCTCCAGAGTGCTCCGGCATTGCTGTCTGTCCCGTTAAAGCCATGCATTATGATGAACAGCAAAAACAGGTAGTAGTTGCTGATAGTTGCACAAATTGCGGTTTATGTGAAAAAGAATGCCCGGTGGGGGCTATTTTATGTTCTCAAAATGCAACAGAATATACGGCTAATCAGGAGTTAATTGCTAATGATAAAAGAACGATCAAAGATTTATTTGTTGATCGTTATGGGGCTGTTCCTTTATCGGAATTCTTTATGATTAACGAAGCAGATTTAGAACAAAGATTAACAACTGATTTAACTTTAATTGAATTATATGATAATGACACCTTAAGTTGTTTATTAAAATCAATTCCCATAAAAGAAATAACGGATCAGTTGATTGGTGATATTAAATACTATAATTTTGAACCATCACCGGCTTTGCAAAAGCAATATGAAATCAAAGAATTACCGGCTTTACTAATTTATAAAAACAAAAAGCTTTTGGGCAAAGTAGAAGGTTATTTTACGATTGAACAACAAGCTGATTTTATTGCTCAAATTAAAGCAATTATTGATAACAACTAAGCGAAAGGAAAATAATAATGATAACATTAATTAATCTTGGTTACTTCTTAATAATATATTTTCTTATGCTATTAACTGAGCTAATTGTTAATCCGAAAATTGAGCTCATAGCAATTATTTTGGTTATCATTATTACTTACTTAATTTATTTTTCGTTAGTTAATAAGCTAGTTAATTATTTGGAACAACAAAGGATGAATAAATTGGGCATTTCTTGGCAGAATAAGGCAGTAACTAATAAAAAATATAAACAATTAAAAATTATTACTTATGTGGGGTTTAGTAGTTTACAAATTTTTGTTACTGATGCTAAGTATAATCTAATTTATAAAGCAAGAATGAAAAGCAATATTTGGCAAAATTATACAATCTATAATGCCCATAATAAAAAAGTAGGGCGCATTTGGCGGATAACAAATACTTATTTTACAAGATTAAATAAAAGCCGAGCTCAGCTTTTTATGCAAAAGTTTTGGGGTGCAATTCGGTTAAACTATTATCGCTTACCACTTCAAATATTCTATAATGAAAGCAATCATAAATTAGAAGTTCGTTCAACTATTAATTGGCAAGAAATATATGGCCAGATGGCCTATAAAGCAGATAAAAACCTTGTTACTTGTAATATTAAGATTAATGATGAGTATCAAGATGAAGTTTTACTATTTTATATCGCATACATTACTCGGTTCTATTATCGAGGCAATAAATAATAAAGAGAAGGTGATCTTATGTTAAAAATCGAAAATTATTCTATGGCTTATATAAAGGGAAAACCAGTTGTTAGTGATTTGAATTTGGAAGTTCAGGAAGGCGATATTTTTGCTTTTATTGGTCATAATGGTGCGGGTAAAACCACTACTATTAAATCCATTGCTGGTGTTAACTATTTTGAAGAAGGTAATATTCTCCTTGATGGAATTAGTATTAAACAAGATCCGATTGCTTTTAAAAAGAATATTGCCTATATTCCAGATAATCCTGACTTATATGAGTATTTAACGGGAATTCAATATTTAAATTTTATTGCTGATATTTATGAAGTTAGTCAGGCTGATCGCCAAGGGGCAATCAAAAAATATGCAACAGCTTTTGATTTAATTGTTAATTTAAACGATTTAATTGCCTCATATTCTCATGGGATGAAACAAAAATTAGCAATAATTTCGGCCTTAATTCATGATCCTAAACTCTATATTCTTGATGAACCTTTTGTTGGTTTAGATCCTTATGCTGCTCATAATTTAAAAGAGATTATGCGGGAGAAATGCCAAGCCGGGAAGATTATCTTCTTTTCGACACATGTCTTAGATACCGCCGAAAAATTATGTAATAAAATCGCAATTATAAAAAAAGGTAAATTAATAGTTGCGGGCGATATGAAAAAGATCTTAAAAAATAATAGTTTAGAAGAGACTTTTTTAGAGTTGGTTGAACATGACTAAATTGTATCTTTTAATCAAAAATAATTTACTAGGGTTTTCCGGAATTAATAAAATTAAATATGCGAAAAGTGGCAAAGAGCGTCGGAGTGCCCAATTTAATTTTATATTATTTGGGGCGGTAGCTGTCCTTTTTTGTAATTATATTTATCTTTTTGCAAAATCAGCGATGAAAGTATTCATCATGTTAAATAAACCAGAATATTTACTAGTATTAGCAATGCTAATCTGTTCTTCCTATATATTAATTGTTAATATTTTTAAAGGCCCACAAACTATTTTTAAGTTTAAAGATTATGATTTATTGTTATCGTTGCCTGTTACTAAACGAGTGATTATTGTTAGCAAATTAATTGCCTTATATCTATACAATATCTTATTTCAAATAATTATTTTGTTACCACCTTTAATTGTCTATATAAAAAATGTTAAAGTCGACTCAACTTTTTACTTTATGTATGTCGTTTGTTTTCTGATCATTCCCATATTACCAATTGTTGTTGCCACTTTATTAGGCACAATAGTGAATTATCTAGCTTCCAAATTAAAATTTAAAAATATGAGCACTGTTCTATTCTCAATTATTTTAATGGCTATCATATTAGTTGTTAATTATAAATTAGGAGCAACTAAATTAAACGATTTAGTAATCGGCCAAATAAATATTATTGATAAAATCAAATATCCTTACCCGTTAATTTTTTTCTATCAAAAATGCATTACTGAAGCTAGTTATTTATACTTATTGTTAATGATAGTTATCACAACTATTGGTAGTGGTTTATTTTTAGTAATCATTAGTCGTTATCATAGTAAGATTAATCAATCGTTATCTGGGGAACATAAAAACTTAAAAACGAATTACAAAGTAAACCCTAAATCTCGTTTTAAAGCTTTATTTATTAAAGAAATAAAAAGATATTTTGCTTCACCAGTATATGTTTTAAATACCATTGTGGGGTTAGTGATGTTACTTCTTTTACTGGGGGCCTTAATTTATTTTGGCCTTGATCAGGTAAGTGCTTATTTAAAGATTCCCAATATTAATAATATTATTGAAAAAAGTTTACCTTTTGTTATAACTTTATTTTGTACAATGAGTTGTACGACTCATTGCAGCGTCTCCTTGGAAGGTAAAACCTTTTGGATTATGCGTTCATTACCAGTGGCTATTAACCAGATCATGACTGCCAAGATAATGCTTAATTTATTCTTTTGTATCCCCGTAATATTAATTAGTGCCACAATCTTAAATTTTATGTTTGAGTTAACTTTGGCGATTAGAATTTTATTATATATTACACCAATTATTGCGGTAATTTTAAGTTCGTATTTAGGTTTGTTATTAGATCTAGTATTTTTAAAATTAGATTGGGATAATGAGGTTTATGTTGTAAAACAAAGAATTCCAGCGTTAATTGCAGTCTTCTCCGGAATGCTGCTAGCCATTATTCCTATGGCAATTAAATATGCAATAAAAAACTGGTACTACATTACAGCAATAACCATTATCTATACAATATTAGCACTAATCTTTATCTATTTAGTTAAGCGAATTAGTGAGCAAAAATTAAATCACTTAAATTAAATAGGGGGTGATTAAGTAGATGAATCAAAAAATTAAAGCTAATATGTTTCGCCATAACGACTACCTAAGTCAGTATGCTTGTTATGATCAACAAGCCATAAGACTAGTAAATGAAACTAGTGATATTCGGCCTGATTTTTTTCGGGATATTGATCGGATAATTTATTCTTCAGCATATGCCCGCTATATTGACAAAACCCAAGTCTATTCGTTAATTAATAACGATCATATCAGTCGGCGCATGACGCATGTTCAATTAGTTAGTAAGATTGCCAGGACTATCGGTCGGGCTTTAGCTTTAAATGAAGATTTAATTGAAGCTGCCGCTTTAGGTCATGATTTAGGTCATGTTCCTTTTGGTCATGTGGGAGAAGCTATTTTAAATCAGCTAAGTCTAGAGCATCAAGAAGGCTATTTTCAACATAATATGCAAAGCGTAAGAAATATTATGGTTGTGGAAAAGAATGGTCAAGGACTTAATCTGACTTTGCAAGTCTTAGATGCCATTATGTGTCATAATGGGGAAATGGTTACGCAGATAATTAAGCCTCAGGCAAAAGATTTTACAATTTTTTTAGCAGAATATAATAATTCATATCAAGATTTAGTCGGTGCTCATAAATTGCGGCCAATGACTTTGGAGGGTTGTGTCGTACGGATTAGTGATATTATTGCTTATCTAGGAAAAGATATTGAAGATGCGGAACAAATTGGGCTTTTTGATAAGAAAAAATTACCTGCCGCAATTACTAAAGTATTAGGTCAGAACAATAAAGAAATTATTAACACAATAATTATGGATATCATTACTAATAGTATAAATCATAATTATATTAAACTAAGTACCGAAGTCTTTAA